>CAZMXJ010000001.1:0-4352 GCA_964570235.1 uncultured Clostridium sp.
ACGTCACTGGAGCAAGTGATGGGAATCGAACCCACGTCTCAGCCTTGGCAAGGCCGCGTACTAGCCGTTGTACTACACCTGCATAAATATGCTTTAAAAGCATATTCATAATAACATATTTATTTAATAAATTCAATAACATTATCAACATTTGTCTCAAAAATTTCTAAAGAATCTCTTCTTTTTACTTCAACAATACCTTCACTTGCTTTTTTACCGACTACAATTCTAATAGGAATACCAATCAAATCCATATCATTTAATTTAACTCCCATTCTTTCATTCCTATCATCTAGTAGTGGTTCAATTCCTTTAGAAATTAAACTGTCATATAAATTATTTGCTAAATTAACTTGCACTTCATCTTTTACATTTGCAATAACTATTGTGCATTTAAAAGGAGCTACTGAAATCGGCCATATAATACCCCTGTCATCATTATTTTGTTCAACTATTGCAGCCATGCATCTGCCAAGTCCAATTCCATATGAGCCCATTACTACTGGCATTAAATTGTTATTTTCATCCATATAATTTAAACCTAATTTTTCAGAATATTTAGTTCCTAGTTTAAAAGTGTTACCAATTTCTATTCCTTTTTTAAAGTAAAGCTTCCCTCCACATTTAGGACAAATATCCCCTTCTTTTACATTTACTATATCTCCAACTATATCATAATTTATATTTTTAACATTTACGTTAATATAGTGATATCCTTCTTTATTTGCACCACAGCAGAAATTCTTCATTCCAAGTATTTCTTCATCAATTACAACTTTAGCATTTAAATTAATTGGTCCAGTATATCCGGGAACTGCATTAGATGTAGCAATTAATTCATCATTTGCGAATGAAATTTCAGTACCATTTAATAATTTTAATGCCTTAGTTTCATTTAATTCTCTATCTCCTCTAACAAAGAAGATGACTAAGCTTCCATCAACATTCATTAGTAAAGCTTTAACCGTTTTTCTTACATCAAGTTTTAAGTTATTACATACATCTTCTATAGTTTTATCTTCTTTAGTTTCAACTAATTCAATTTCTTTTTCTTCTTCATCTAATTCTTTATTAAATACATGTTTTGTTATTTCTAAGTTAGATGAAAAATCACACTTATCGCAAAGAACTAATACATCTTCTCCAATTTCTGTTTCTGCTTGAAACTCTTCAGATAATATTCCACCCATAACACCTGTATCAGCCTTAACTATTCTATAATTTATATTCATTCTATCGAACGAATTTTTATAAGCTTCAAACATTTTATTATATGATACATTTAAACCTTCTAAGTCTTTATCAAAAGAATATGCATCCTTCATGACAAATTCTCTAACTCTAATAAGACCATATCTAGGTCTTGCTTCATCTCTAAATTTAGTTTGAAATTGATATAATGTATATGGCATATCCTTATATGACTTAATATTAGATATACTTGCAATAGTAAATAATTCTTCATGAGTAGGTCCTAAAATATAATCTCTATCATATCTATCTTTTAATGCAAAACTACTACTGCCAAAAGATTGTACCCTACCAGTAGTTTCGTATATTTCTTTAGGAATAAGTGTTGGCATAGAAAGTTCTAGTGCACCTGTTTTATTCATTTCTTCTCTTACAATTTGTTCTATATTTCTAAGAACCTTTAATCCCAATGGCAAATACATATAAACTCCCGCAGAACTCTTCTTTATCATTCCACTTCGAACCAGTAAATTGCCACTTTTTGAATCTTCATCTTTTACATCTTCCCTAATTGTATAAAAAAAATTATTTTTGAGTTTCATAAAATCACCTTCACAAGTTGTATTATAACAAAAAAAATAGACTACTTCTAGTCTATTTCATCTTGTTTAAATACTTTTTTATAATAATTACTTTGCAATATCATATTAGAAATTTTAAATTGATTATCAACTATATTATTAATTTTGTTAACATAGGCATTATCAACTTCTCCATCATTTTTATTAATTACCTCATTAGTAACAGAATTGTATTTAACTGTATCACTAATCCAACTTCTATCTGCAAGTACAACTAATCCTTCACTATCCGACAATAAATCTTTTCCTATTATAAATCTAGAATCATATTCTTTACCAAATAAATTCAATATGGTTGGTAAAACATCTGGATTTGATCCTACTTTTTCAACTTTTACTGTTTCATTCATTTCACTATTCCAAATAATCAAATCAGAATGATACAATTCGAAAGGATCATCTCTATTAATCAAAGAAACTTCGTTTAATTGAGTATTTGATAAACCATATGGATAGTGATCTGGAGTTAAAACAATTACTGTATCATCAAGCTTTCCAGCTTCTTCTAATTTATCAATTAATGATTCTAAGGCTCTATCTAACTCTATATTACTAGCTAAATATCCTTTTACTTTATCAGAATATGGTAGATAATCCACTAATTCCCAATTCTTTTGAGCAATCTTATTGGTACTTTTTGCATAGCTCAAATGTCCGCTTAAAGTAATATAATAAGCAAAGAAAGGTTCTTCTGAATTAATATATTCATCAACCGTCATATTAACCATGTCTAAATCACTTTCATGAAATGTTCCACATGGCAAATTAAGACCATAGTAACATGACTTAAAGTTTTTGTATCCTAACCCCATAAAATATCTTCTACGGTTGTAATAGTCACCATTATAATTGTGATATATATTTATATTATAATCACTAAAACTATTAACAAACAAGTATGGACTATATACATTTCTATTAGCATATAAAGTATGTGTGTCTCCTCTACTGGAAATTAACGACCATTCAGTTCTAAATTCACCATCAGCGGTACTCGCTGGATATAATGGTGCATAGTAATTTGTAAAGTTAAAGCCCTCGTTAGACAATTTATATAAGGTAGGGGTTAAATCTTTATCAATCGCAATCGGATCTAAGGACTCTGCTAAGAAAAATACAATATTCTTTCCTTCAAACATTCCTGTGTATTCATTTTTCTTAGTCCCTTCTAAAGATTCAAAATAACTATGCATCATAACAATATTTTCATCATCTTCATTTTCCTTTAATTTATCAAAATCGATATCTATCGTATTATAAATTACTTCCTCTTCTCCTTGATTTAAATTATTATTGTTATCTATATTTATAACTATCTTTTTCTCTTCTATTCCGAATGCAAGTCTATTTAAATCAAGCCCCATAGTAGTTAAAAGTCCAAATTTTTTTGCAGATAATATTGGAGCATGAGTATTAAAATATAAATTATACGATGAATAGATTGCTTTTCTATCAAGACCTATATATGCAAAACTAAAACTACTAAATAATAAGAAACTTGCAAATGTTAGGCTTGTCCACAAAAAACTATTTTTTGAAAAATCAAACAACCTATTTCTTAATAAGAAATACAATATTACTGGGATTGTTAAACATATATAATTATATAAACTTGATGCAATAGTGGATAAAATTGTTCTCCAGAACTCAAATACTTGCCCACCATTTGTCATAGAATAAACAGAAAAAATATTACTATATACTTGAAAATATACCATCTGAGCAAAGAAAATAACATATATACCTAAAACTACAATTGTTGATATTTTTTTATTAAATTTTTCACTAAATAATGTAGTTCCTAAATATAGTATTGCTGAAATTGGCAAACAAAAAACAAGCATTTGAATAAAATCACCATCAATAATATTTTTAAATATAGTCATTCTATATACACACTCAAAAGATATTATAAGAACTATCCAAAACATAACTAAAAAAATTTTCTTTTTATTCATACTACCACTTCCTAAAAAATTAAACATTTGTAATATATATTCTATCACATTTTGCCAAAAAATTAACAAAAAAATATATTTTTAATATAAATGTAATCATACTCACATGTATAAAGTCGCGTAACAAGTCATATTTTGATAATTAATTACAAATATTATAGATTTTATTTACTTTTAACAGTTTCATGCTAGTAGTTTAAGTTTACGTTTTCAAAAAAATAGTCTATCTTACTATATTTTTGAATAAATTTCAAAGGATTAATACTCTTTATTTTCTTCTTTAATCTAGCAACCAAAATATAACAGCTAACCTAATTAGTGTATCTTATGGTTTAAAATCAACATTTTTGTATTTGAAGCCTTTTCACCTCTTTGCTAAAGATGTAGTTATATGTGAAACTATTAATACAATCAGATTTTTCTTTGTCAAAATTTATATAATATTCTCTTACTTATTCTAGTAATAATATTTCAAATCCACTATTTTTTCATCATTACCATATCCAACAAGGTATACCTCAAATACTTGTCATACCATTTCATTAAACATCTCATTATTATT
>CAZMXJ010000001.1:4362-23171 GCA_964570235.1 uncultured Clostridium sp.
TATTTGGATGATATTTAAATGCACAATGTATTTCATCATTTATTCTCGCATGTTTTTTCTTTTCTAATGAACGTATTATATTTACTATATTTTCTTCAAAAATATGCCTTCATAACTTAACATATTTAACTATCCCTTCTAATCAATTAATTCCGAATCTTGATATAAAATAATATTTTCAAGTTACCCATGTATTGTTTTAAAAATTTCATTTTCATTGTCTACAAGGACAATCTGTTCGTCTACTTGTAATGATTTCAAATAATGTAGTGTTAATATTATTGATGAATTACTTTGTTTAGAAATAATATTTCTTTTGCTTTTTTCAAAAAATGGGACATATTGGTCTAACCATGCATTTTTCAGTTATTTGACTATCAAATCTACAAACTGATAGTATACGTAATTCAGCATTTTTAAGTTCAGTCCATTTACTCAATGTTTTTATTTTAGTATATAATGGCCTCTTATTTTCAATATCAAAAAGCTTTCCAACATCATAAGAAGCTATTACTCCATCCATATCAATATAAACAATAATTTTCTTATTTTTAGATAACTTTTTAATCAACTCATAAAGATGCACAGAACTCCTCGATTCTTCTTAAAATTCAAATTTGTATTATGTATATCATATTTTATTAAAAAATAATTTATATTAGTAAATGTTAAAAAAATATCAACTTCATTAGAAATTGACATCTTCTATATTAAGTTCAAACTATAAGAGTTCGAACAAATTTCATTTTGGAGGGCCTAGTCGGATTTGAACCAACGCTCGGGGAGTTGCAGTCCCATGCCTTACCACTTGGCTATAGGCCCATTACACCTTAGATTATACACAATATTAAAATTTTTTTCAATACTTTACTATATTTAATGCATAAAAAAATAAAATAATGATAGTAATCGTTATTTTATTTTATATACGTATTCAGTATTTCTGACTCTTACTACTAAATTGATTTCTGTAGCGTCTTTAAGATTTTCACTCACTGCTAGGTAAATTTCGTCTGTTTTGTAGTTACTAGGGGTAATATTTGTCATTTTTTGAATGTAATTATTGCTATTATATTTATACTTAATGTACATGTACTTATCTATAAAATTTGAAAATGAAATATTTGCACTATTAAAACTGTAGTTTAGTGATAATACAAGTCCTGTATTATTTATAATATATTTTGTTTTACCATTTACCTCATATATAAATTTATCCTTAAGGTTATAATGTGAAATATTTAATTTAGTATCTTTTAATTCTTTATAATCAACTATAAGGTCTTCTCCTATTGTCCTATTAACTAATTTATTTTTTGTATCCAAATTAATAGGATTAATCATTGTTCTATAATATATTGCATTAACTTTTGAATTTTTTACTACAATTTTATCTGCGTACCTTATAATCATATCATGTTCTAAATCCTCATCTGAAATTGTATAGACCGCAATATAATCCTTTGATTCACTTGCTATCTTATCATCATTGTATCCTACCCCTATATCTATAAAATATTCGTAGTAATTTGTTTTTGGTAAATATATCTTTTCATTTACTTCAAGTCTTAGATTATTTAAAATTATCCCTCTTTCTTCTTTTTTCAAATTGTTTATATTAAATGTTACAATTAAATAACTATTATTACCTTTAAATAACAAATCCCCATTGTAATTCTTCTTTGTTACATATGCTCCTGTAATTTTTAGATTAAAACCATTTAAATCTATTACTTCATTTATTACATATCTTTTATTACTAATTGTATATCTTGCAATAAATACACTTGGAATAATAACTATTAAAAGTATCATAATAAGTATTATTATAAACTTATTTTCGTGAAAAAATGCTTTTAATTCTTCTCTTTGCATTGCAGCTCTCATTTTAGCTTTATCAGAGTCAAATCTAGTAGATATTTCCATTTCTTCATCATCATCAGATTCTATTTGAAGTTGATGTAAATCTTCACCAAAATTAAATTTCTTAATATCAAACCCTAAAGTTCTTATTAATGAAAAAGCAATTACAGCAACTTGAAGTATAACAGCAATGAACCAAATATCTCTTACTATTCTAGCTATTCTTGGATCTATTCCATCAAAAATTATTGTATTAATTATCCCTCTAGATACAAGTCCTATTACTATAAATATAGTGTAGTAAATAATGCTTGATACATAAAATAACGTTGGTTTGTCTTTCTTTTTGAATAATATTACAATAGATACAAATGCTATAATTAAAAATATTGGTAGTATAAGAATTAAAATTGGAATTGTATCATTAATCAGAGTATCGCTTTCTAAAAATTGTCTAGTAGCAACATATTCATTAAAAAATTCTAGTGTACCTAATGATTTAAAAAATATGTATGATGATATTAATAATATAAAAAAATGAATTAACCTAAAATTTTTAATTAATAAAGCATATGGTTTTCTTATAATCACATAAATCACCCCTACTATTATGTTTTATATTATACTATACAAATTAATAAAAAAAAAGATTTTAACTCAAATCTTTTTTAGGAAAATACTTCTTTTTCTCCTCAGCCATATATTGTGTAATACTAGTTTCAATTTCACTTAACGCATCTTTAGATATATTTGATATAATGGCAAGTTCTTTAACTGTATCAATTATAATTTTACCCCAAATAATTCCTGAATTAACCTTTAAATCATTAAACATATCAGGAGTTACCGCATAAAAGAAATATCCAAATAATAGCCTTTTTCTAGCAAATAATAATCTCTTGTCAGTAAGCGCAATAACAAATGTATTTGGTGTAGCAATAGATGAATTATTCTTTTGACCTGCAAATACATATTTTAATGTTTCATCCGGATTTATATGCCTATCTAAAATCTTACAATGCTCCTTAAGCCTAAATGCAATTGTTCCTGGATGCCTTTTCATAAATTTTTTAACTTGTTCATAACTATTCATACTTCTTTACATGATATATATAGTCAGTTACAAAGAGAGATTTTGTATTATTTTCTAACATTTATATTATCACATTCCCTATTTATATTTCTCTCAGAATTTATAATTAAATAACAAAACTTCACATTTAGTATACCATAAAATTAAATCAAAATAAACTTATAACTTATCATTTAATCTTGATAGATAAGATTAGTAATTATAATCCATTATCTTTTAGAAACTTAATCAGATTCTTTTCGTTCAAGACTTCCATTTTATAATCAACTACTTTACCATCTTTAACAATTAAAATAGCAGGCATAAACCACGTACCATCATATATTTTACTAGAATTTTGTAACTTATCCCAATCCTCACTAGTATTTATTGTATCCGTATCTAAATAATTAACTTTAAGTTTTTGACTAGTGGATACAGTTTCAAATAATGGAGTAAATTTCTTACAACCACTATTAGTAGGATTACATATGTAAATAAGTGATTTCTGTTTTGAATTAAGCAAATTTATATAATCATCCACATTTATTTTTAAAAATGATTTCACATTAAGTGGGGTTTTAGAAGAATTTACAAAATTTTTAAGTGCAGAATACTCCTTTACTCCACTAATACTATTTATTACCTGTTTTTCTTTAATAGATATAATTGTTGGAACTTCAATACCATCAGATAATTCCTTAGTGCTTAAATATAAAGTTGATAGTTCATCTGTACTCAAATTACTATAATCAAATTTCTTTATCTTAATATTTTGCTCTTCCTCTAATTTTCTTAAATTTGCTTCATAACTATCACAATTTAAACAACTATCATTGTATAAATAAATAAACTCCAAATCTTCGCTCTCATATAGTTTTAAATATTGCTCTAAATTTATATTTTCAAAATTTATGTTAAGATTTTTACTATTAAACTTACTAATAAATAGTACAATTAACATAATTATTAATACTGATGCTACTAAGATAGTAACTAATGTAAGTTTTTTTTCACTTATATTTAATTTTACTTTCACTTTATCAGCGTTTTTACTTTTTTTTGGTTCATCTTTGTTTTTAATAACAGTGGTGTTCACTTTATCCTTATTTCTTTGTGTATTAATATTTTTGCTAGAAGCAATTCTCTTATTAACTACTCTTTTTGTATTATTTTTTCTTTTATTATTTTTCTTACTATTTCTATTATTCTTCTTAACAACCTTTTTTTTCTTCTTATTTGCCATTATTCCACCCCATAATTTCACAACCTTATTATAATTAATTTATATATCTAAGTCAATTAAATATGAATACATATATGTCATGTTTGATTATTTATCATATACTATTGTAGGTGTTAAAATGGAAAATAATATTTCACTCAATAAAATTAATTTAAATAAAAAATATATTATAGAAAAAGTTTTATTAGATGAACATACAAAAAAAAGAATTTACGATTTAGGTATGATAGAAAATACCATTATTGAAGCAGTATACAAAAGCCCATTTAATGATCCAATTGCTTATTTAGTTAGAGGTGCGATTATTGCAATAAGAAATAAGGATGCTGAAAAAATAATCGTTAGGAGGATGTAAATGGGATTAACCAGTAAATCAATGGGTATAAATACCCTTACAAATGAATTCTTATATAAAGATAATGAAAGTGACATAGTTGTTGCTTTAGTTGGAAATCCAAATGTAGGTAAAAGTACTATATTTAATGCATTAACTGGAATGAATCAGCATACTGGAAATTGGACTGGTAAAACTGTAACATCAGCTTTTGGAAAATATAACTATAATGATGAAAACTTTATTCTAGTTGACCTTCCTGGCACATATTCATTAACTCCAAATTCTAAGGAAGAAGAAGTCACGAGGGATTTTATTGGTTTTTATAATCCAATGGTAACAGTAGTGGTTGTAGATGCAACATGTATAGAAAGAAATTTAAATCTTGTTCTTCAAACAATTGAGGTTACAAGTAATGTAATTCTTTGTATAAATTTAATGGATGAAGCTGATAAGAAATCTATAAAAATTGATACGGATATGATAAAAAAAGAATTAAATATTCCGGTAATTGCAATGACAGCAAGAAGCAACAACGGTTTGAACAGTTTAAAAAGAGAGATTTATAAATTAAGCTCCGAGCAAAATATACTCCCTAATAGGGTAAGATACCAAGATGATATTGAAAAATCAATTAATAGAATAGAATTATATTTAAATACAATATTTGAAAATCAAGAAAATAGATGGCTAAGTATTAAATTATTAACTGATTCTAGTATATATAATCCAATTAAATTATACTTAAACTATGACATAAGCGATGATAATACTCTTTTAAAGATTATAAATGAAGAACAAATCAAATATGAAGATGTAAATAAACTCGTTATTAAAAGAACAATTTTAGAATCCGAAAGAATATATATTAAAAGTGTTACTTTACCAAATAAAATAAGAAAAAATAAATTAGATAAATTTCTAACATCAAGAATCACTGGAATTCCATTAATGATTATTATGTTTTTAATCCTCTTTTGGATAACAATTAAAGGCGCAAACTATCCTTCCGAAATTTTATCAAATTTTCTATTTAGCCTAGAAAACTATATATATAATTTTTTGAATATACTAAAAGTTCCAGTTTCAATAATAGATCCTATAGTAAATGGCGTATATAGAACTCTATCGTGGGTAATTTCTGTAATGCTCCCACCAATGGCAATATTTTTCCCTTTATTCACTATTCTAGAAGATTTGGGATACCTGCCAAGAATTGCATTTAATATGGACAAATTATTTAATAAAGCTTGCGCTCATGGAAAACAGTCTTTAACAATGTGCATGGGATTTGGCTGCAATGCATGTGGTGTAATTGGAACTAGGATAATAGATTCAAAACGCGAAAGATTAATTGCAATACTAACTAATAATTTTGTTCCATGTAATGGAAGATTTCCAACATTAATAGCCTTAATTACCATATTTTTTACTACTTCATCAATTAATTCTACACTCATTCTAATAGGCTTAATTATTTTTTCAATTATAGTAACTTTAATAATTTCAAAAGTACTCTCTAAAACTTTATTAAATGGAATTCCATCATCATTTATTTTGGAACTTCCACCAATTAGAAAACCTCAAATTGGAAAAATTATCGTTAGATCAATATTTGATAGAACACTACATGTATTATCAAGAGCTATTATAGTAGCTGCACCTATGGGTCTTGTAATCTGGTTTTTATCAAATACATATATTGAAGGGACTTCATTAATAAGATATATATCCTCATTTTTAGATCCATTTGCAAAAGTATTTGGGCTTGATGGAGTAATATTATTTTCGTTTATCTTAGGATTCCCTGCAAATGAAATAGTCATGCCGATTGCAATAATGGCCTATATGTCTGAATCAAAATTAACTACGTTAAGTTTATCTTCATTAAAGACTCTTCTAATAAGTAACGGGTGGACTTATGTAACTGCCTTATGTACAATGATATTTTCACTAATGCATTTTCCTTGTGGAACTACGTGTCTCACAATCAAAAAGGAAACAAATAGTCTAAAGTGGACCATGGTTGCAATTGTGTTGCCTACCGTGGTAGGACTAATGTTCTGCTTTATAATAAATGTAATCTCTAAATTAATTTAAAACTAGTTATTATTTTAAATAACTAGTTTTTGCTTATATATTTAATTTTTTGTTCTTTAAGTATAGGTATTGAATTTATTAACTTCTCATATGCTTTATCATAATCATCTACGCAAATTTTGATTTTATTAATTGTCTTATAATTTATTTTATCAATTAATTTCAAATATTCATTTTGCTGATTTATACTATTTTCTAAACTAAATGTTTGATACTGATGATGTTGTCTTTTAAGACGTTTTTCATATAAAGAAACATCTTTACAATACAATACAACTACATAGATATTAAAATCAAGTTCAGATAATTTTCTTAAAATTCTATTATATGCTTCATCGAACTTGTATTCTTTGTATCCTAAAGAAGAATACACCTGTTCAGTAAAAAACATCCTATCAAAAATTAGATTTAACTCTGTTTCTTCCAACGACTCTATATAATTAATTAATCCTAAATACATAGTCTTATTTTTTGCATATCCAGTTTCGCTTTTATCTTTTATACCCGTTAATCTATATAAATTTGAAGATGCTAAATTTTCTCTCAAAAAATTAGCCATTGTACTTTTTCCAGATCCCTGTGGTCCCTCAATTATAATTATATTTCCTCTTGACATATCATACCTCACATAACAATTATATCATGAATAATATCATAGAAATACTGTATGTCATATAATTTTACAATTAATATACATCAAAAAAATTATATAATAAAAAAATCCATATCAATGGAACTAATACTTGTATTTAACTTTTTACTTTTAATTTAGGCATGTCATACATTTTATCAATATCAAGAGAATTATTTTTATTATTAGACATTTCTCTAAGAGGTATTCTTAATTTCATATCTTTAAGTAGTCTAGCAATATCTCTCAATTTATTATAATTTTCTATTAACTCTCTAATAGAACTACTTAAAGATTGAACATCATTTTTTTCCCTTATAGTTTGTACAAATGATAAAAGTCTAATGTCAATTGCTTTAAACTTGTCAGTACAAATACTACCATCCGAAAGATACTCATTTCCATAATTCGTGGTTACCCTTCTAGCCTTTATGTCACTTGCAATTAAAAAATCTACAAGTTTCTCAGAAAATGGGTCATATTCAAATTCATCTGGCATTATATCAGTTAACCCTACAACAGCAAGAGAAATAGAATCATTTCCATTTGCATGAGATTCAATATCACTCATTACACCTAGAACTTCATCAGAATAAATTTCCACACCTAATTTACTTAATTCATTTGGTGATAAAATTCCATTTTTAATTATGGATATAGCATCTTTGTATTTAGTGTTGTGATGAAATTTATCATCACACACTTCCACTGGTTCTGACAAACAACTAATTATTTTAGTTTCAATATAGTCTAAAACATGCCTCTCATCTAATAACAGATTCCTCATACTTCACCTTCCTTTATAGATAAGAACAACATATATATTTACATTAAATTACTTACATTAAGCAATTCATCGGAAAAAATTAATTTGTGATTATTATAAATCAATTAAAAAATACAAGTATTAATATTAAACACTCTACCAAATAATAAAACACACAATATATTAATTTCCTCACAGAATAGTGATACTATCACAATTATCAACTAAAATCAATAATTTCAATATAAATCGTTAATTTTCGTTAATTTTCATTTGGAATTTTCGTTTTTTTTATTTATTTTTCTAAAATAAGTCTTATATTTCACTTATTCTTTCAAAAACGGAATTTAGTCTTAAAATTTACGCTTTTTACAATGTCCTTCTAAATCTTTTAGCAAAACCTCATAATTTAAGTTGTTTATATAAACTTCATTAGAATAATTAAAGAATTGAATTAAAATATCTTTTATAATAGCTTTATTTGGTTCAATATAATACAAATTGGTTTTATCTAGACTAATTATATTCCCAGATTCAAAAGTAAGCTTAAATCCACAAAATTTGCATATAAAGTCTATTCTTTGTTTTAGTTTGTCATCAATATTAACTTTTTTTAATTTAACATATAAAAATCCAACCTTTCTAAAGATTGGATTCCTCTATATTAAAGTTCGATTTTTTAAAAAGTTCGAACAGAAATGCAAATGGCAGGGGATGAGAGAATCGAACTCCCAACAGTGGTTTTGGAGACCATTATTATACCATTTAACTAATCCCCTAAATCAATGTTATTATAGCATACACTTATAATAAAAGTCAAAAAGAATTTATATTTTATTTATAATTTGTATTGAATAAGAGAAGAGTTAAGTTTTATTTTCATTAGACTGTTATATTATTTTTTGTAAATTAGATTTTTTATTTATTTGTTTTATCTATAAATAAAAAAACGACTCTCGTCGTTTTATAATATTGATGCTATTAATATTGCAATTAAACATATTATAAATATAGTTAGTAATAGTTTCCAAATGTATTTAATCCACTTGAAATAATCCTCTTCAACATATCCTAATCCCACCATTAGTAAAACACTTGATGGTACAACTAACATAACAAATCCATAAGTTATTTGAACTATTAAACACCATATTTCTGCAACTGATTCACTACCAACTGAGTTATATATTATTGATAAATTGTATTGTGCAGCATAACTTAATTCCATCATAAATGGTGAACTTATTAGCGATGATAAAGTAATCAACGCAATATTACCACTCTTTGCAAGAATATTAATAATTGTTGCCATAAATCCAGAATTCAATGTAAATATAACTACTAGTGAAATTAAAGCAGCAATTACAGCAAGACCCAATACTCTTTTTGCACCTTCTACACATGATTCTATTATTTCATTAAATTTCAATTTATTAGCCAAAGCCATAACAATTATCGCTAAAGCAATTGTAGGATACAATGAATTATATGTCCATGAGCCAAATGTTTCAAAAGTCCCTAATATTGCACTAAATGGTGCAAACTCACCAATTTTAATATTTTTAATAGCTGTATATGCATTATCAAATATCTCCGCATTAGACCAAGGAGTTAACCCTAAAATAAATACTATAATCAAAATAACTAATATTATAAATAGTGATATTCCACTAACTTTCTTATCTGCTTTTGTTATTCTCTTCGCAGGCACAAACATAATCTTATCATTATTAGCTTCTGTCTTCTCAGTTTTATCTTTACTAGTTTTTATTTTAATTATATAAAGAATAGTTAATAATACTAAGATTACAAGTACACCAACTTTTAACCATACATAAGAATTTGTATCAACATTAGCTATACTATCAATTATTGAGTTTGATATTTGTCCTATAAGTCCTATTGTACTAGCGCCTACTGTAGCTAATATACTTTGAACTTTACTATATTTTAATCCTATCAATATTGCAATTGATAATGGCATAAACATAAACATTGGTATATATATGCCAGTTAATGCAGTAATTAATGCATAAAATAATATTGTTAGTAATAAAAATAGAATTTTCTTACTTTTAAAAACTGATACTATCTTATCTACTAGAGCTTTATAAGTACCTGTTTTATTAATTACTCCATAAAACATTCCAACAAATATTATAAATATTGAAGGCTTAATAAAATAATATGTTATAACATCTAAACTTGTAAAAATGTCTGCAAATCCAGTTGGCCTTATACTTCCCAATGTTATACTATTTGTTCCAACTGTTGATGATGGAATAATCCAAGTTAATACAAAAGTTAATGCTACCATCATTGCTATTACTTTCCAAATACTTTTGTTTTTCATAATAATCTCCTTTTTTACTTATTTTTCATATGAGGGAATAAAATTACCTCTCTTATATTTTCAGAACCAGTTATCATCATAACAAGTCTGTCAATACCAATTCCAAGTCCACCAGCTGGTGGCATACCATATTCTAATGCTTCTACATAATCTTCATCCATGTCATTTGCTTCATCATTTCCTAAATTCTTTTCTTTTAATTGATTCTCAAATCTTTCTCTTTGATCGATTGGATCATTTAATTCAGTAAATGCATTGCCATATTCAGAACCACATATGAAAATCTCAAATCGTTGTGTAAATCTAGGATCAGAACACTTTTTTGCAAGCGGACTTACTTCTATTGGATATTCACATACGAATGTTGGCTCTATCAAAGTTTCTTCTACAAATGTTTCGAAGAATGCATTAATAATATGCCCTACCTCATAATGTTCTTCTACTTCAACGTTATGTTCTTTAGCTATTTCTTTTGCTTCTTCTAGAGTCATCTCCTTATAAAAATCTACTCCTGTTGTTTCTTTAATTAAATCTAACATTTTAGCACTCTTAAATGGTTTGCTAAAATCAATTTCGTGACCTTTCCATGTAATTACATATGTACCTAACGCATCATATACACATTTTCTAAATAAATCTTCACATACCTTCTTCATTCCATCTAAATCACTATATGCTTTATATAATTCTACTGTAGTAAACTCTGGATTATGTTTCCTATCCATACCTTCGTTTCTAAATAGCCTTCCTATTTCATATACAGCATCCATACCACCAACTAGTAATCTTTTAAGTGGTAATTCAGTTGCTATTCTCATATACATATCTAAATCTAATGTATTATGATGAGTAATAAATGGTCTTGCTGCTGCACCACCTAAAATAGTGCCTAAAATAGGAGTTTCAACTTCAACATAACCATTGCTATCTAAATAATTTTGTATGCTTCTAATAATTTTAGGCCTCATAAATGCTATTCTTCTAGCATCTTCATTCATTATTAAATCAACATACCTTCTTCTAAATCTTTCTTCAACATCAGTAAGTCCATGAAACTTTTCTGGTAATGGTCTTAGTGCCTTAACTAAATGTGTGTATTTAAGTGCTTTAACACTTAATTCTCCCATATGTGTTCTAAATACTTTACCCTTAATTCCTACTATATCTCCAATATCCGCAGTACTAAATAATTCATACTCTTCTTCGCCGACATTATCAAGTTTTACGTAAATTTGGATTTGTCCATATTTATCTTGAATGTGCATAAATCCTGCTTTACCTTTACCTCTTTTTGTCATTATTCTTCCTGCTATAGATACTTCTATGTCTTTTTCTTCTAGTTCTTCATTAGACATTTCACTATATAATTCTTTTATAGTTTTAGAATCAGAGGTAATATCATATTTTGAACCAAAAGGATCAATATTTTTTTCTAATAATCTCTTTGCTTTTTCTCTTCTTACTAACTCTTGTTCAGTATATTCCCTCATAAATAACACTCCTCAATTAACATTTTATACCAATTTATAAGGCTTGTAAATAAAATGCACCATATTTATTTGTTTTTAAATTCATCTAATATAGATAATACTTGATCCTTGGTTGTAGATACAAATATTTTTCTTTTTACATCATTAGAACCTTCTAAGCCTTTTAAATACCATGCGATATGACTTCTCATTTCTAATATTGCTGTTTTTTCTGGTTTAAACTCAAGCAAATAGTTCATGTGCTTAATACACATTTCTATCTTTTCATTCTTTGATATAGGTGATGGTTCAATTCCATAACTTAAATAATTTACTATATCTCGTATTAGCCAAGGATTACCTAAAGCTGCTCTGCCTATCATTATTGCATCACATCCAGTTTCTTCTAGCATTCTTTTAGCATCATACACTGTCTTTATGTCACCATTCCCTATTACAGGAATACCTACACTTTCTTTTACGTCCTTTATAATATTCCAATCGGCATTCCCTTCATATCTTTGGCTTCTTGTTCTAGGATGAATACATATTGCACTTGCTCCCGCTCTTTCACAAACCTTTGCCACCTCAACTGCATTTATGTTCTTAGAATCCCAACCACTTCTTATTTTAACTGTAATAGGTACTGGTACAACTTCTTTTATTCCCATAATTATTTCTTCAATTTTTTCAGGACTTTTTAATAACGCTGCTCCTGCTTGAGCCGAAACTGCAACTTTTGGAACAGGGCACCCCATATTTATATCAATTATATCAGGTTTCATTTTTTCATAAACTATTTTAGCTGCTTCAACAAAAGATTCTTTATCACTTCCAAATATTTGCTGACTTATTGGTCTTTCAGAATCTAGCATATAAAGCATATCTTCAGTTTTTTTATTTTCATATACTATCGCTTTGTCGCTTACCATCTCAGCATATATAAGACCCGCTCCCATCTCTTTTATTATCCTTCTAAATGCACTATTACATATACCCGCCATAGGAGCTAGGACTACATTGTTTTTTATTTCTAAATTCCCTATTTTTAACATATTACCTCATTATATAATTTCTTTTATTTTTCCTATTAATTCATCCACACCATCAGCTACAACAGGTATTCCATTTACGATGACGAATGGTCTTTTTGTACCTATCCCACACATACTTTGGCATCCTATAAATATTTTAGCATCATTATCTAATTCTTTTAATTTTTGAACTAGATCATTAGAGTCAAATCCAGAACATATATTACATGTTTTAAACTCATTCATATATTATTTCTCCTATATCACCATTTTTTACTAAATTTGCATTGGCATCATCTAAATCTAAATGTACTTCAAATTTTGCTTCTTCTGAAGCTTTTACACAGACATTTTCAAGAACTGCTCCCTTCTCACCAAAAATTTTTAATTTTACTATTTGGCCATCTTTTAAATTATATTTTTCTAATTCTTTATTAGAAATATGTATATGTCTATTGGCAATAATACAGCACTCTTTTACATCAATTGTATTAGAACAATATTCTATTCTTATATTTTCTGAACCTTTTAAATTACCAGATTCTCTTACTGGTGGATTTAGTCCAAGTATATATGAATCTGTTTTACTTATCTCTACTTGTGTATATTTTCTTAATGGTCCAAGTATTCTAACATTTTCAATTTTTCCTTTTTCTGTTATTAAACTAACCTTTTCATTGCATGCATATTGTCCGGGTTGAGTCAAATCTTTAAATTTAGTTAATGATGCATCATTTCCAAATAAAAGTTTAAAATCCTTCTCGCATAAGTGAACATGCCTAGCAGAAACTCCTATATTAACCTTCATAATCTCACCTCATTTACTATTATAGTATATCATATTTAATTTATAAATTCATATAATTAGTTGTGAAAGGAGCAATTATGAATAGTAATTATTATAACCCTATGTATCAAGGCGGAGTACAAGGACTTACCCCAAACCAGCAAACCGCACCTACTGCAATGAATTCTCTTAGTGGGGAGCAATCATATATAGAAAATATTTTAAGACTTAATAAAGGAAAATTAGGAAGATTTTATATGTCCTTCCCAGACTCTTTAGAATGGAGAGATAAAGTATTTACAGGCATAGTAGAACAATCGGGAAGAGATCATATAATCATTAGTGATCCAAGTACAGGCAAATGGTATTTACTTCTTTTAATTTATTTAGATTATGTTGAATTCGATGAAAAAATAAACTTTATTCAAAACTTTTAATATTGTATGAGCAACATAATTTTGGTATAATTTATAATAGTAGAAGGTGAATAATGTGGAAATAGTAAAAATTGTACTTTATGTAATAATTGGAATTAGTATTATACTATTAGTATATATCGGTATTTATAATAGGATTAAAACTCAAATACTAAAAATTAATGCTGCTGAAAGTGAAATCGATGAATCATTAAGACTCAAGTATGATTTACTAACAAAAATAATTTCTGAAATTAAGAAAATTAATAAAGATGAAGAAAAATTTAATGACATCGATAAAATAAAAGATGAAAATTTATCATCATTTGAATTTGATAGAAAACTTGCTGATATCGAGTCCCAAATATATACTATTAGAAATGATAATACCAAATTATTAAAAAATAATTCTTTTAATAACTTATGGTACGAAATTACTACTATAAATTCTAAAATAAAGGCTGAAGAAAAATATTATAATGAAAATACAACTATTTATAATGAATTGGTAACAAAGTTCCCATCAAAAATAGTCTCTATGATTTTAAAATTAAATGAGAAAAGATATTTTGATGGTAAAAATATGTATGATAAAAATATAAAAGACTTTAAAATTTAAAGCCTTTTTATTTTATCTTTTTCTATTGGTGCATATCCATATCTAATTTTTAAAGATTCTACCATTTGAATATATGTTGTTTGTGCTTCTTGACACCTGCCCGTATTGATAAACTCAATTGCTGGTTCTATATAACTTTCTTTCATATTGGCAACTATATCTGTCCTATACATATCACAAGCTAATCTAGCCGCAAGTATAGGCCCAATCACATCATATTCTTTTAAAAATTCTATGCCTTCTTTATTATTCATCATATAAGTATTTCTGAAACTAATTAATGTAGTCATCATATCACATCCATAAGGCAACTTATTTATATCACAATATGCTGTTATAACATAAAAATTTGGAATAAAATCTCTACATGTATAACTATCCAATTCTACATATTCCCTTCTTGTAGGACAATATGCATCCCCATATTTATTCCTGTCATATTTATCTAAATTAGCACAATCACAGCATCTTAAACCATTAAACCACATAAATTCCCTCCTTAAAGTTGATATTATACTATCATCAAATGTGAAAGAAGTCAAATAATATTTCTTGTAATTATTTTATGCTTGCTTTTTCAAAATGCCTACGCATATAAGTGCAAGTTCTTTTTCAAATATCTCAATATTTTTTTCACGGCTCAAATTTCTCTTATAACTCTTTATAACATTATTCATCAAGGTAGACTCAATAATATCTAAAACATAGCCTAATCCAAATTTTGATGATATATTTAATTTCGAAATATTAACATGATTAATAATCAAATTTAGTCCATCATTAAAATTTGGAGTAAACATGCTTTGAACTTCATAACTCATATTCAAAAATATTTTTTCAAAATAATCCTTATTCTCTTCAGAATTTATCATTTCAAGTATATATTTATATAGATTCCTATACGCTAAAATTATATCTCCATTATTTATAACTAAATTCTCAAGTAAATATTTTTTTATGCTTTTAGAATAATCATCAATAACAAAGTAATAAGCGTCTTCTATATCATTAAAATATTGATAAAAACTTCCTCTAGGAATTTCAGCATCCTTTATAATATTAGAAACTAAAGCATCTTTCAATGCTGATTTACTAAATTCTTTTTTTAATGAATTCATAATTTTTGTTCTTTTTTCCTCGGGTAAATTCAAAAAAGTTTGTTTAGCCATATACACACCACCTATACAATTATTATAACTGACACCGTGTCATATGTCAATATATTAGTCTACTAACTCTCCAATTACAATTATTCTTTTTGAACTATCACCAATTTTGCACGTTAAGAGAGTAATCATCGATATACCCTTATTCTGCAAAACATCTACTTGTGTATCAAAAACTTCTTTTATCTCTTTTACTTTATACTCATATAATCTATTATTATAATTTACTTTTATTACATCCTCGACCTTAAGAAAACTTAAATCATTAAAATGTGCATATATACCTGTTCCAGAATGTGCACCTATTATAGTGTTTGAACCTTCAACATCTGGTCTTCCGTATTCACTAAACATTGTAATATCCCTTATTTCATCATTAATACTTGATATTACATATTCCATTTTTAAATTAATTGTATCAATTTCTATGCTATACTTATTATTTTCATTAACATTATATTCGTACTTTGTACATCCAACTAAGCCTATGAATATAATTAGTAAAATTAAAAATTTTAGTATTTTGCTCATAATTCTTATCTCCTAAAAATGGCAACTTATCTTGTTTATTATTAGTTAAAGAATTTTCAATAACATCTTGATTTACTTCTTCAAAAGCATTACTTTTATCATTATTATCAGATTCTGTTGAATCATTATTTTCAATTTCTCCAGTAACATTATTACTGTGATCTCCTATTTTTTCTTCCTCTTTCAAAATATTTTCTTCTTTTTGTAAATACAAAATTAAATCTACATATACTTCATCATTATCAACATAAAAATTACTATCTTCATTTATTACATAATCAAAGTTTTCTAGTTCATTATATCCCTCAACATAAAATTCGCTAAAATTATATACGCCAAATTTCAAATTTTCAATTATATATGGCAACGGTTCGGTTAAAATTTTTTCTTCTTGATTAAATTTGAATTTTAGACTACCAATATTTTCATTTGTTTCTTCATCTATGGCAAAAACTTTTATTCCTACTTCACATATTTCATCATGTATATTATAAAATATGTCTTTTTCAAACATGTTAGCATCTATTGTTATATCATTGTGTTTGTCTTCTACAAAGCTTACATTTGATTGTATAATTTTGTAATTACCATATTCTAGTTCAAATACAACTAAACCTAAATCATTAGTCATACCTTCTTTTACACAAATTTCATTTTCATTATAAACTTTATATATTACTCCTTCATCATAATTTAATATATTAACTATAGGATTTATATAAGTTTTACTTATTGTTACGTTTATTTTTTTTAAACCAATAGATACTTCCTTTTCTACTTCCAAACAATCTTCAGTAATTTCAAATACATATTCTTCAGTTTCTTTTTCATAACCTTTTGGTGCTTTAATATGCTTAATAACATAATTTCCAAGTGGTAAATCTTTTATAAGAATATTACCCTCACTATCCGGAATATATGTTCCAATTAAAGTTCCATTTGAATCAATTATCTCAAATATATTTTTATCAACTGAGCTTTCTTGCTCATCAATTTTTCCATCTAAAATAACTTTTATTCTTAAAGAACCTCCAGTTATCTCATATGGATATTCTCTAATTAAATTATTTACACTTCCTATTGTCATTATCTTTTGTGAATTATTTGCTATATAAATATCATTATCAAAATTTTTATTAAAAACCTTTTCTAAGAAAAATGTATTATTTCCTGATTCATTTGCTATAAATTGCAACATATTTTGATCAAACGTAATTATGTTTGGAGTCTCATTTATAATATTTAATTGTCCAATAAATGAATTAGATTGTTTTAATATATTAATACTTCCAACATAAAATTTAAAATCGCTGTCATAACTTGGAAAATATCCATACCTATTTATATTTGAAATAATCTTTCTTTCATTTTCATCTACATCAATAGCATACCCCTCACCATCACTTTTAGTAGTGAAATAAGTGTCTATTCCTAAGTACTTCCATATTAGTTTTTGAGTTGCCATATAATCTTTCAAACTATTATTTTCATTGTAACCATATCCAAAATATCCCGCTAAAATTACTAAATTATTTTCTTGCTTTTCATCAGACTTAGTATAAATTGTCGTATTAATTTTTTCATTTATTTCTAGACAATACGCTATCTTGTCATTAATACGTATATAAGCAAATTGTCCCCAATAATTAATACCATTTTTTTCATAATTATAGTATACATTTGGTATCCATTCTAAATTAACTTCTACTTCTTCTTGTGCACTTACTTTTACTGATAATAATATTAAAATCATAAATATAATAATTTTTTTCATTTTTTTCCTCCTTTTTAAAGAGAATAACATTTTATAATTTTTTATTCAAATTACAAAAATTAAATTTCTATTTTATAAAAAAAAAAACAAGAATTAAGTATTAAATATATTATTTTGAAAAAAATATATTACTAATTTTTGAATTTTATAAATTTTTAATTATTTACACCATGAACAACCATAGGCGTATCATATGTTATATTACCAAACTCATATCCCTTATTTTTTGCATCTTTTATTATTTTTTCTAAAGCATCTACAGTTTTCTTATTATTTGCAAAATCATGCATTAGGACAACATTGTTTCTATTTATTCTTAACTGTTGCATAACATTATTATAAACATCATCACAATTTCTTGCTGTTCCCGCATCTCCACTGTCTACATTCCAATCAAAATAGTGAAATCCCTGTTTCTTAACTTCTTTAACTAGGGTAGACATTATTCCTTTGTTAAACGAACTTATTGTATTAGAACTACCACCTGGAAATCTTATTATATAACTATCAATACCAACAGTATCTTTGACCTTTCCTTTTAATTTTAACAAATCATCAAAATATGACTCTTCTGATGAATATATTAATTTATAATTATGCGTATAACTATGTAATCCAATAGTATGACCTTCATCAATTATCTTCTTT
>CAZMXJ010000002.1:0-19656 GCA_964570235.1 uncultured Clostridium sp.
GGTTCATACCCGATAGGTCAAGAGTTCGAATCTCTTTCTCGCTACCAGAGATAATTTCCTTCGAACTTTTATAGTTTGAAGGTTCAAGATAATCCGTTCACTGAAAGGTGGCGGATTTTTTGTATGTTAAAAATTAAAAGAGATATTTTGATATTTGATGATGAAATAAAAGAAAGGTTAGAGTTTATTGCAAACTACACAAACAAAAAAGCAACGTTTAAAAATGGGAATGTAGTAAATATAATAGATACCAATTTGCATTATATAGAACCTCATATAATGTTTATAGGCAAACATAAATTTTTATTCTTTAACTATAATACAGATATTTATTATGAATCATTAAATACAAAAATAGAAATGAAAAATTTAAAACAATTTATTGAAAACTTGGATTAGGATTATCGACGGTATTGACTTTAATTTAAAAAATGATAGAATAAATAACCAATAAATGAGGTGATGCAAATGACATTACATTATTTACATAATAATTATCTATCAATTTTATCTAGTTGTTATCAAGAGGAGATAAAATCCTAACCTAAGGATTTTGTCCCCTCTTTTTTGTTTGAAAGGAGTGGAATAAATGAATGGAGAAAAGAAGATAGCAGGACTTTATATTCGTGTTTCGACTGAGGACCAAGCACGAGAAGGATTTAGTTTACCAGAACAAGAAAAACGATTAAGAGCCATGTGTGACTTCAAAGGATATGAAATATATAAAGTGTATGAAGAACGTGGCATAAGCGCTAAAACAGGTAATTATAGACCTAAATTTGAAGAACTATTACAAGATATTAGAGATAAGAAATGTAATACTATTGTAGTTTTAAAACTGGATAGATTAACACGTTCTGTATATGATTGGGAAAACATTTTAAAGTTTTTAGATGAAAATGATGCTTATTTAGATTGTGCTAATGATGATATCAATACTACTAATGCAAACGGAAAAATGATTTCTAGAATCTTAACAAGTGTTTCACAACAAGAAATAGAAAGAACAAGTGAAAGAACAAAAATAGGAATGCAAGGAGCAATTAAAGCAGGTCATATTCCAGGATTAACACCATTAGGATATAGAAGAGAAAAGAAATGTTTAGTAGTAGATCCAGCAGATGCTGAATTAGTTAAAAGAATATTTACAATGTATTCTAGAGGTGTATCTCACTTTATGATTGCGAAGACATTTAATGAAGAAGGTATTAAAGGTAAAGTATGGCATGACTCAGTTATAGGAAAAATCATAAGAAATCCAGTATATGTTGGAGATTATATTTCTAATAGAGGAAAGAAAAATGAAGTACGATATTATGATGTTTGTCCACCAATAATAGATAAAGATTTATGGGATTATTGCCAAGGTCAAGCACCTAAAAACTTAAGACATTATAAAAGAGATAAAGAATATATTTTCTTACAAAAATTATCTTGTCCAAAGTGTGGAAGAATAATGGGTGGTAAAGCAACTACGAAGAAAACAGGAAAAGAATATTACTATTATTCTTGTAATGTTTGTAAAAATAATATCAAAGAAGAAACAATAGAAAAGCAACTTATTAATAGATTAAATGAATTATTTGAGTTTGATGGAATAGTTAATTCTTACTATTTTCCATTATTAAAAAATAAATTAAATGCAGTTGAAAGAGATTATGATAAAGAACTAAGATTATTACAAAATAAACTAGAAAGAATTGCAGATGCATATATTAATGGAACATTTGATAAAGATATGCACGATAAAAAGAAAGCTGATATAGATAGACAAATTAATGAAGTTAAAAGACTAATTTTAGAAAATAATCAATTAGATAAGTTAACTTTTTCAAAAGAAGATTTATTAGTAAAAAGAGATTTAGATTATATTAATAAGTTAAAATTTCCAATGCTATATGAAGGATTTACAGATGTATGGAAAACAAGTTCCAGAGAAAAGAAAGCAAATATTATGATGGATTTTGTTGACCATATAGATTTAAAACAAGAAAAAAATAAAGTTTATGCCAGTAAGATTTACTTTAGAGATTCGTTCTATGATAACTTCCATAAGTTATTTGTAGATGGATATTTAGATGTAACAGTATTACAACCAGCACCAAATAGTTATAGAAAAATTAGATTCTCAACATTTAGACCACAAGAAGAAATGATTGCTCATTTAGAAAAATTAAGAAAGTTTTATGAAGTAGATTTGTTCCCTGGAGATTACAATTTTGAAACAGGACAATTAAATTTTAATATGGATTTTGAATATGACTTTGTAAGATTTTATCCAAACGAAAAAGTAGAATATGATAACGGATTTAAAGGAACTCATCCAGTAACTATAGTTGGAGTATTAAGAGATTCAGATGATATATCAGATGAAACTTTTAATCCAAAAAAGGTAGATAAATTAATAGCAGATACATTAAGAACAATATCTGGAAACCCTTTAGATGAAGTAATTACTATAGAATAATATTAATTAGCAAGCAACGGATTTGTACCCCTTAAGGCATAAAATCCAAATATGGGGACACCCCAAGCCCCTGGAGGTAATATGAGAAAAAGAAATATAAGAATTGAAATATATTTTAATGAAGATGAATTAGAAAAATTAGATAGTGATAGAGAAAAGTTAGGACTAAGCAGAAGTGAATATATCAGAGGATTAATAGGAAGAAATGTAGTAGATAAAAAACAAAATCAAGAATTATTAAATATGTTTTTAGAAGCAAATAAAATTAATTCTAATATTAATAGATTAAATGAATTACTAGAAGAAAATGATGATGCAATACCATTTGTTTCATCTCAAGCAAAAGTTTCTTTAGACCAGTTAAATAATATTTTAAATAAGATAAATAATAAGCTTAACTGAAAGGAAGTGATTGAATGGCTACAACTTCATTATGGCCAATAAAAGCAACCATAAATAATACAATTAAATATGTAGAAAATAAAAGTAAAACAAAAAAAGATACATCGATAGATGCTTTATCAAATTTATCAAATACAATTGACTATACTCAAAATAAAGATAAGACCGATGAACAATATTATGTAACTGGAATTAATTGTGATTCTAATAATGCTTATCAAGAAATGATGATGGTAAAAAATGCGTATAATAAGACAGATGGTATTTTAGGATTTCATGGCTATCAATCATTTAAAGAAGATGAAGTAACTCCAGAATTAGCACATAAGATTGGAGTACAATTTGCAAAAGAAATGTGGGGAGATGATTTTCAAGTAATTGTTACTACACATTTAAATACAAATCATTTTCATAATCACTTTGTAGTTAATTCAGTAAGTCTTAAAGATGGTCATAAATATAACTATAGTAATAGTGAGATGGCAAGGTTAAGACAATCTAATGATTTAATATGTGAAGAAAATAATTTATCACACTTAGAAGAAAAGAAAACTCCTAGAAAGCATATTGATTTTAATTATTATCGTAATCATGATAATTACTATACAAGAACACAAACTGATATAGATTTAGCAATAAAGAATGCATACAATTATAATGACTTTTTAAAAATAATGAAAGACAATAATTATGAAGTAGTAAATCGATATGGTAAACTTTCAGTAAGAAATAAAAACTACAATAGAAGAATTAGAATAGAAAGACAATTTGGCTCTGATTATACTATCGATAATATAAATAATAGAATTGTAGAAGAAGTTCCAGATAAATTGTCACAAGATGATTTGAAGGAATATAATCACTATAAAAATCAATATTATAAATCAAGAAGCGTAATATCATTATTCTTATATTATATTTTTAAAATTAAAACATATCAAAAGAGTCCTAGAAATTATCCTATAAGTAGTGAAATGAAAAAAGAAATAGATAAGATGGAACTTTATAATTTAGAAATAAGATTTATGGATGAATATCATTTAGAAAACAAAGAAGATTTATTTGCATTTTATGAGATTAATAAAGAATTATTAAATGATTTAATAGATGCAAGAAAGAAAACATACGAAGAAAAATCCAAAACTAAAGATGAAAGTAAAAAAGAAGAATGTACTAATAAAGTAGCATTCTTAACTGAGGAAATTAGTGAATTGCAAAAGAGAGTTAAAACTTGTAAAACAATAGAATCTAATCATGAGAAAATGCAAAAAGAAATAAGTCAAATAGATAAACAAAAAGAAAATACTTTATATAGATAATAATCCAAGTTTTCATTTTGAAAGGAATTTTAAAATGAAACTAAAAACAAAAAAAGAAATATTAGAAACAATTAAAAAATATGAGAAATTAGAATTTTATCAAGTTAATTTAAAAGAACTACCGGATCTAAAAGATTTAAAAATAGTAGGAGATGACATTGATGAAAAGATTATAAACTTTTTAAGACAAGGTTATAATCCATACTATGTTAGAAAAGGTGGAGTATTAATTAAGGTAGCAACTATAAGTTATGGTAAAAGTAAAACATTTCAAAGAATATGTTATGAATTGTTAGAAGAGATTAAAGATTAAGTGATTGCTTAATCTTTTTTCTTGAAAGTATAGGGAATTATTATAAAAAATGGTATAATAACTTTGAATGGAGGCTAATTATTATGAAAGACTTGGAACAAAGAAAAGCAGCGAAAGAATTTGCTGAAAGATGGAAAGGTAAAGGATATGAAAAAGGTCAATCACAACAATTTTGGACTGACTTATTGGAAAATGTATATGGTATTAGTAATGCTGCAACTTTTATTGAATTTGAAGACCAAGTTCATATAGATAAAGCAACCGGTTTTATAGATGCTTATATTCCTGAAACAAAAATATTAATAGAACAAAAATCATTAGGTAAAAATTTAAGACAAGCTATTAAACAATCAGATGGCTCTTTATTGAATCCGTTTCAACAAGCTAAAAGATATATAGTTGAATTAGATGTAGATAGACATCCAAAATATGTTATTACTTGTAATTTTGAATCTTTTTTAGTATATGATATGCATAATCCTAATGGAGAACCAGAAGAGATATTCTTAAAAGACTTGGGTAAAGAGTATTATAGATTATCTTTTATAGTAGATTCTAAAAATGAACATTTGAAAAAAGAGGAAGAAATTTCATTTAAAGCAGGAGAGTTAGTTGGAAAATTATATGATGCTTTCTCAACGGAATATATAAATATTGATAATGAACAGTCACAAAAAGATTTAAATGAATTATGTGTTAGACTTGTATTTTGTTTATATGCAGAAGATGCAGGACTATTTGGAAGAAAAAACGTATTTCATGATTACTTAGCAAAATATGAAGACTTAACTCAAATGAGAAAAGCATTAATAGATTTATTTAAAATATTAGATACTAAATTAGAAAATAGAGATCCATATCTAGAAGACGATTTAAACCAATTTCCATATGTTAATGGTGGGCTATTCTCAAATGAAAATATTGAAATTCCAAAATTTACTGAAGAAATTAGGACAACATTATTAGCAAAAGCTTCGGATGAATTTAATTGGTCTGAAATTTCACCAACAATATTTGGTGCTGTATTTGAGTCAACATTAAATCCTGAAACTAGACGTTCCGGTGGTATGCATTATACTTCAATAGAGAATATTCATAAAGTTATAGACCCATTATTCTTAGATGAATTAAGAGAAAAGTTAAATGAAGCAGAATCATATAAGAATGAAAAGATAAGAAATGACAAATTGGTAGAATTCCAAAATTATATTTCAACTTTAAACTTTTTTGACCCTGCCTGTGGTTCTGGAAATTTCTTAACTGAAACATATCTATCTTTAAGAAGATTAGAAAACGAAGCATTATCAGTTATGTCAAATGGTATGATGATATTAGATATAGATGGAATGATAAAAGTTTCTATTCAACAATTCTTTGGAATAGAGATAAATGATTTTGCTGCTAAAGTTGCTAAAACTGCATTATGGATAGCAGAAGCACAAATGTGGACTGAAACTAAAAAGATAATAAGTTCATTAGGTGATATTGGGGATTTCTTACCATTAAATACATATAACAATATCTTAGAAGGAAATGCACTGAGAATTGATTGGAATGATGTGATTCCAAATACAAAATGTAATTATATTATGGGAAATCCACCTTTCATTGGTGCAAGACTAATGACTGAATCTCAAAAAAGTGATGTTTCTTATATTTTTAAAGATATAAAGAATTGTGGAAATGTTGATTATGTAGGATGCTGGTATATCAAGTCAGCTGAATATATGAAAAACACAAATATACAAACAGCATTAGTTTCTACTAACAGTATTTGTCAAGGTGAACAACCAACAATAGTTTGGAAATCTATTATGGAAAATGGAATTATTATTAATTTCGCTCATAAGACTTTTATTTGGGATAGTGAAGCTAGTTTAAAAGCGCATGTTCATTGTGTTATTGTTGGATTTAGTTATTTTGATCGAAAAGAGAAAATGTTATTTGAAAATAATATATTTAAAAAGGTCAAACATATAAATGCTTATTTAATTGAAGCAGATAATATATTTATAGAAAACAAATCAACTCCAATATGCAATGTAAGTAAAATGGATTTTGGAAGTATGCCAAATGACAACGGATATTTAAGTAACTATTCTAAGGAACAAAAAGATGAAATATGTAGTAAATATCCAAATGCTACTAAATTCTTCAAAAAAATTCTTGGAGCAGAAGAATTTATTAATAACAAAGTAAGATATTGCATATGGCTAAAGGATGAAAATCCAAAAGACTATCTAAATATAACCCCAATAATGGATGCAATACATAAAGTAAGAGAAAATAGATTAGCAAGTACAAGAGAAGCAACAAAAAAACTATCAGATATACCACATCTTTTTGGAGAAATTAGACAACCTGATAGTGATTATTTATTAGTTCCAAGTACTTCATCTGAAAGAAGAAGATATATTCCAATTGGTTTTCAAACAAAAGAAGAAATTGCAACTAATGCTAACTTAGTTATACCAAATGCGACTTTATATGAATTTTCAATTTTAACATCTAATGTTCATATGGCATGGATGAGAGCGGTAGCAGGAAGATTAAAATCAGACTACAGATATTCTGCAAAAATTGTATATAACAATTTCCCATGGCCAGAGGCAACAGAGGAGCAAAAGTTAAAATTAGAACAAACTGCTCAAGCAATATTAGATGCAAGAAATAAATACTCAGATAGTTCATTAGCAGATATGTATGGAGAAAATATGTATTTATATCCAGAATTATTAAAAGCGCATCAAGAAAATGATAAAGCTGTAATGGAAGTATATGGTTTCAATTGGAGAAATATGACTGAATCAGATTGTGTAGCAAAACTTATGGATATATATAAGAAATTAATTGAAGAAAAATAATAAATTTAGGGAGGTTTAATATGACATTAAGAGAAGTAGTAACAGAAATAATAATTCCTTTAATAGCAGGATTTATAGGTGGAGGAATAGGAAATATAACTATATCAAAATTCAATATGAATAATAAAAAATCAACAATTATAACTGGCGGAGATATAGTAAATGGAAACAAGAAGTAGTCATAAATTGAAACAGAATAATTCTACAATGATTGCTGGTGGAGACATAGTAAATGGAAATAAAGTAGTATATGTGACTAATAATTATTATTCAACAGATGAGGAATTATATTCTAAAGTAGCAAATAAAAATGATTATGCTGAATCATATAAAAAATATATTAATAATTTTCAAGAATTAAATAATTATGCCATAGACTCTTTTTTCCCATGTGCATTAAGTAAAAAATATGAATTTTTTAGTGACAAATTAGTCTTTGGAAAGAAAATAATAGATTGGGTTTTTGGTAAAGAACAATTTCCTAAAAAAGAAATAAAAAAATTTTATGAAAGTTTAAAGTTGGATTTTGATCTTGAAGATGATTCAATACTTGTTAAGAGATGGAACGCAAATTCATATTATTTTTCGAATGACTTTGATAGTGCTAACAAGGCTTATTCAGAACTATATGATGAAATCGTTGGAAGAAATGATATTCCAACTTGGTATATAGACGATGTAACTATTGATGGAAGAAATATATTAATTGATAGTCATGAAAAAATAAGTTATTTTGATACAAAATATTATAAAAGATTAGAAACTAATAAACATAAACTTTCATATCCTGATATTGATAGATTAAAAGTCGAAATATATGAGGATGTACATAAAATAATATTTAATAATAAGAACAAAGGAAAATATACAACATATTATGGAATAGGGCTAGAAAGATGTTTTTCACAGGTTCAAGACTTGATATTTATGACAATTCTTTATGGTTCAATTACACATTTAAAGATAATTAGACAATTAATTGCAAATATAATGTATATGTATGCTGAAACTTTTGATGATAAAGAATTTTATGAATTAACATTAAAAATGTTGTATTTAGGTGGAGAGTTTAAAAAATATTATTCTTTATATGAAAAAATAAAATTAAAGCATAGATTTGTTAATGAAAGTAGGTTTATTAATGATTTAATTTTATCTAATGATTCGGTGTTTGAATTTGAAAAAAATAATCACAATATATTTATCTTTAAAATGTATGGTTATTATTTATCGGATGAACAATTTGCAAAATTAGAAGAAATCATAATGTCTTTATTAAAAGAAGAACAAATTGAACCACATATAAAAACTGAGTGTTTAAATGCAATTGGTAAAAACATGGAAAGATTTTCAAAAACTAACGAAATTATGGATTTTATAATATTCAGTTTTGAAAATAAAAATAGTTTATATTATTTATCTTTTGGCAATATAATAAATTCAATTAAAATAAGTAATCTAAATAAAAGAGAAATGAAAAAATTTGATAAAATACTTCAATTTTCATTAGATAATAAGTCTAACATTAACTACGATATTTCTCATTGTATAGTTGAATATAAGAAATATAATCCTAAGGTAAAAAAATATGATGAATTACTTAATTCAATAAAAGAAAAAACAGGAATGATATATAAAATAGAGAATGAAGAAGAAGAATTAGAAGTAATAAAAGAAATAGTAAATATATTAAAAGAAAGACATGAAAAAAATGAACAAAATCCAGGAACAAGTATTGAATACATGGATGATTACAGAATTGGTATAAATATATTTGAAGAAGAAAAATTTGATGATGAAGTAAAAAAATATTTTGAAACCGAATATTTATCTTTTGCAGAATCTATTTTGTTATCTAAAAATGAAACGCTTTTAGAAAAAATAAAAGTTATAAAATTACTTATCCATTTATTAAACAAAAACTATAATCAAGATATAAAAAATAGAATTATTTCTATGATTGAAAAAAGTGAATTTGAAGAATATAAAGAAGAATATCGTATTGCATCTTTTAAAGAAAAAAATATAACTGAATTAAAAATAAATATTATGAGTGCAATGGTTGCTTCTAATAAAATACAACTAAAGGATTTTTTGAACGAAGCTTTAGTTTTATATGCTCAAGATGAAAAAATGATTGAAGAAGTTCTGTTATGTATTCAAAATATGGAATCATATTTGAAAATGAATGAGGAAGAACTGAATTGCTTGTATTTGATTTTAAAAAATGGTTTTCAGTCAGATGATTATGATATAAAAAATTTATCTATTGAATTATTAAGTATATTATTATCTACCTCAAAAGAAGAAGATGTATTACAATTGTTAATTTCTGATTGCAAAGAAATAACAGTAAGTGAATTTAGAGGATATTACCAATTGATCCAAAAAGTTGATGTAGAAATGAAAGAGAAAATGAATAATGTCATTATGTTATTAAAAGAGCACAATAATTACTTTATTAGGAAAATTGCTATAGAAAAATGGTGAATAAAAATATACTTTTTGAATATACTATAATTGACAAATAATATAATTATATGCTATATTATTTGTACCGAAGGAGCAATCCTTGTCAGGTCTATAACTGATGTTCGATTTTTAATTTAGTGCTTAGCACCGACTCAGTTAGAAAAAAGGAACTTACGTTCCTTTTTTTATGGTAAAAATAATTTAACTTCTATGAAACTAGTAGTAGATGATATATCTTTTCCATCCTTTAAATGTTGTTCATATTGACTATGTAGATAATGAGAAATAATATCAGCACCTTGAATTCCAAAATTATATTTTGAATTAAAGTTTCTAACTTTGATTTTTAGGCCTTTGTTTAGTAAAGGTTTATGAATAGTAGAATAATCATAATTAATTATTCCATTAACTAACTCTTCATATATACTGTCTTTTAAATTATAATATCCATTTGATTTTGTTTTTGCTTCATCTATTTTAATGTTTAATGATAATTCTTTATTAGAATCAATTGCTTTATTTCGTATAGAATATAGTACAATCTCTTTTACAATTCTTTTTTGAGCATAATCAGAGTATCTACCTCTAGCAGCCTTATCATTCATTATTTTATCATAAACTCTATTGTTATTTATAAAAACGCCATAATTGTTTTGTTTCTTTAAAAGATTAAATAAACGTCTTTTATCTTTTGGTTTTAGTTTTGTAGTACCTTTTATTTCTACACAATCTTGATCACAATTAGTCTTGTCTTTTGAGCAATAGGAGCATTTAATAGAATCGATAATACTTTTATATTTGTTAATAAAATTAATATAATCTTTATTAGAATAAAAGAAAAGCCCACCATAAATACATGAATTTTCATTTGAGTTAAGTTTTCCGGAATCATCCATTAAAATATATATTTCATTATCCATATTTTTAATCATCTCCTTATGTAGAAATACTATATCAAAATTAGAAAATAGATTCAATGAAATGACTGAAAATATTTTTTGAAACTATTGAATAGTTTTAAAAAATACTATATAATTTACTTAGTGAACGGATTACTTTGTGTATCAGTTAGATACCTCAGCTAACGTCGTACCAATAGTCAATTAACCCTTATTTTATAAGGGCTTTTATTTTTTACATCTAGTTTTACATCTAGTTTTTTTAAAATTTATTATAATTTGTGATAAAATATAATTGATCAATAAAGGAGAAGTAATAATGAAAGAAAATATTAAATTTTATCGATGCCCTATATGTGGGAATATTATATGGTTAGTTGGAGGAGATATAAAAAGTATTAGTTGTTGTGGTAAAAATATGGAATTAATGGAAGCTAATACTGTGGATGCTAGTGTTGAAAAACATATTCCCGTATATGAAAAAGTAGAAGATGAAATAGTTGTTAGAGTAGGAGAAATTGAGCATCCAATGGATAAAGATCATTATATTATGTGGGTATCGCAAGTATCTGAAAGTAGAGTGACAACCGTAAAACTATATCCAGAAGGTTCTACAGAAACTAGATTTCCTTATATAAAAGGCGCTGAGATATATGCTTACTGTAATAAACATGGATTATGGAAGGGGAAAGTTGAATAATTATATTAAATAGATATGTTTGTGCATATCTATTTTTATTATTGGTATAAACTCTAGTAATGTTTCCTGTTAAAAATATATTTTGCATTATATAATTTTAGTGTGAGGTGAAAGCATGGATCAAGAAAAAATAGGTAAGTTTATTGCTGAATGTAGAAAAAGTAAAAAATTAACTCAATCAGAACTTGCGAGTAAATTAGGAGTAACAGAAAAATCTGTAAGTAATTGGGAAAATGGAAGAAATATGCCTGATTTATCATTATTTAAGTCTTTATGTGATGAATTAGAAATATCTATTAATGAATTAATAAGTGGAGAAAAAATTAATGATAAAGAGTACTTTAATAAGTCTGAAGAAAATATTATTAATACACTAGATTATAGTAACAAAAGGATAAATAATAAAAATAATTTTATTGGTATAATTTTAATAGTATTTGGTACTATTATTTCTATAACTGCTTTATCTATATTTCCAAGTGAAAGTAGTTGGGGCTCTATTTATTCTATTTTAGGTGTAATTATATCTTTTATAGGCATTAGAAATTTTACAAAAAATTTAAATTATATTAAAAAAATAGTTTGTATTGTTTTATATTTTGTATTTTGTTTTTCTTTTCTTCTTATAGTAGATTATATTAGTGTAGTTACCATTCATCAAGCGCCAAGATTCTCATATAAAAAAACATTTAGCGATAATATGATAATATATGAAGCACTTTGGTTTAATGTTTATAGAATTAATTATGACACTAATAATGAATATTATATTATTGATAAACATAAAGAATATGATGATACTACAGTACCAAATACACCATTTAATAGAGAAAAATCTGGTATTGATACTATTATTAAATATAAAAGTAAGTATGTAGGTGATAATAGTAATGATAGTGCTTTAATAAGCCATTTACCAATTTCTGAATATGGATATGTATTTGAAATAGATAGTGATAATTTAGGACTAACTATTAACTATCATATTACAGATTGGTATATAAATGAAAACTATTATTTAGAAAGAAGTTTATTATATAATTCAGTATCTATATTTGCTCTTATTGATAATGTGGAATATATTAACTTTAATTTTAGTGGAAAAACATATAGTATTACAAGAAAACAAATTATAGAAACATATCCAAATTTTAATGATATTCTTAAAGAAGGTATTGATAAAGAAAATTTTAATATTTACTTAGAAAATAAAATAAGTGATGATATATTTGTAAATTACTATTTTAAAGAGTTATTTATTGATGAAAGATTGACTGGAGTAAATAAAGTAGATGTTTATATACAAAATGAAGTAATTAAAAACATTAATGGTTTAGATGAATCTACTTTTGAATATAAATTGTTAAAAACAATTAATAGTAGTAATAAAATTAATGATATACTAAATATAATATCAAGAGTAGAAAGATTAGATAAAAATACATTTGTAACCGGTAATGGAGAAACATGGAAAGTTATTATGTATTGTGATGAAAAAATAATATATACATTTTTAGTTTGGCATGATGGATTTATGGGGTTTAATACTAAGGAATATAAAATACAATCTAAAGATATAGATAAATTAGTAGAAATATTAGGGGTATATTGGTAAAATTATAATTAATTATAATGAAAGTTATTAGTAAGTATCATCTTTGCGTCTTACATAAATTTCATTTTATTTAGTTTTGAAAATAATAATTGTGATATGGTTTAACAAAACAATATTGTAAAAAAAATACTTTTAGTGTACAATACTTGCAATATAAAAATTTATTAAATATTGTTTAATTTGGAGGGAATTTATATGAAACAGAATATAAAAAATTCAAAAGAAGGATATGTCACATATCACAGTATTCATAATCCATATGTAGGTAAAAAAGCAGATGTTTTTGTTGGAAATCATGTTCCTATGAATTCTATATCAAAGGGACATCCAATTATGGGAGAACCTATTCTTTCTGTTGAAGAAGCAAGAAATCAAATGAAACAGGGTGCTAGATTAATGAGTAGTGAACAAGCTCAACAAGAAATGGGACCTAGACTAGTAAAAGGTTCATCTAGAAAATTTAGCCGTAGATAAAGTCTATTAGTAGTCAAAATTTATAAAGAGGTGCAAAATGTATTTAAAGTATTATTTAGAACAACTTAATTATCAAAATATACCCAGTTTTCTCATTAAATATTTGAAATCTCCATCTCTATTAAGATTAAGAAATGTTGGACATTTTTGTGGTATGGATTATGCTTCAAAAGATATATATAATTTTAGTGAATATATTAGTAGGTATGATCATTCATTAACAGTATCGTTAATTGTTTATAAATTAACAAATAATATGAAGATGGCACTTGCAGCTCTTTTTCATGATATAGCAACACCATGTTTTTCACATGTAATAGACTATATGAATGGAGATTATGAAAAACAAGAAAGTACAGAAGAATACACTGAATATATTTTAAGAAGTGATAGTTACTTAATTAATTGTTTGAAAGAAGATAATATTGATATTGATGATATAATTGATTTTAAAAAATATACAGTTGTGGACAATGATAGACCAAAAGTTTGCGCTGATAGAATTGATGGTGTAATTTTAACAGGATTTGATTGGGTTAAAAATGTTAGTAAAGAAGATATTAGAAGAATTATTCAAGATATGACTGTATTTAAAAATGAGTTTGATGAAGACGAAATTGGATTTAAATCGTATGATATTGCAAAAAAAGTTTTAGAAATAAGTAGGAGTATAGATGTGTATTGCCATTCTAAAGAAGATAATTATATGATGCAGTTACTTGCTAAAATTACCAAGTTAGCAATTAGTAAAGGCTTAATTACATATGAAGAACTATATTCTTATGATGAAAGAGAATTGTTTGAATTATTAAAAGATATAAAAGATAAAGAACTTATGTTACTATTAAATGAATTTCAAAATAAGAAGAAAGATGATATTCCTGATATAGATTTACCAAATGTTAAGGTAAGGAGTTTAAATCCTCTTGTAAATAGTAAAAGATTAATATAAATACTATGGAATGATTAATCAATCATTCTTTTTTGACATTTTTTCAAAAATGTATATAATAATTCGTAAAGTGAAAGAGGTGGTGGTATGAAAAATGATATTAGTAAATTATATGATGTAATTAAACCTAATGGTAATGAAATTCTTTCAAGACTAAGTGCCTCTGATATACACGAATTTCTTAACTTGATAAATCGTTATAATCTTGTATTAAGAGATAGTATTGGTGTAGATTTAAATGAAACTTTTGGTGCAGAGATAGAGTGTGAAAATGCAAATTTTGAAAAGATAAGTAGGAAAGTATTAAAAAATTGGGGGCTTTATGATGATTCATCTCTTTTATGTGGAGCGGAGTTAAAGTCTCCTATACTTATAGATACTAAAGAAAATTGGTTAGAATTAAAAAAAATGTGTAATATGTTATATAAATATTCTGAGATAGGTATAAATTGTGGAGGACATGTTCATGTAGGTATTCAGGCATTAAAAAATAATAATAAAGCACTTATTAATTTTATGAAGTTATGGTCAATCTATGAACATATTATATTTAGATTTTCTTATGGGGAATTTATTGGACCTAGACCAGTATTTAAAGGGCATTCAAAATCCGTTAGAGATGTCTTTCTAGAAATGTGTTATTATGATTCGATTGGTGCTTTAAGTGAAAGAGAATTATTTATGATGTTAAAGCATGATAAATATCAGGCAGTTAATTTTAGGCATTATGATACACTTAAGACAATTGAATTTAGATGCCCTAATGGAACACTTAATCCTGTGATTTGGCAAAACAATATTAATTTGTTTGTAAAAATGTTATTATGCTCAAATTCATTGATGTTTAGCGATGGAAAATTAAATGAGAAAGTGAATGATATAATTTTTGAAAAAACTGCTAGTGAAATATATGTTGATGATGTCCTTGAATTTGTTGATTTAATATTTGATAACAATGTTGATAAAATATACTTTCTAAGGCAGTATTTAAAATCATTTGAAGCTAGTGATGAATATGTGAGGGCAAAGAGTTTTTGCTAGCCGTATTAATTAAGTTTATAACGTTTTAAATGGGGGTGAGTTTATTATGAAAATAAATTATAGTGATGATATATTTAAATATTTAAATCCTAATGAAAATGAAAAATTAGCTTTTTATCGAGGAATTGATTTACAGGATTTAATTAATTTAATAAATGCGTTTTCTTTTCCTATGAGAGACAGTATAGGAGTACCCGCAAAAAATACTATTGGACTTGAAATAGAATGTGAATATGCCAATTCTTCTTTAATATTTGATGAACTATATAAATCGTGGGAAATGGTACCAGATGGCACTTTAACTGATGGTGTTGAAATAAATTCTCCTATATTAACAGATGAAAAGAAGTGTTGGCAAGAATTGAAGATGGTATGTGAATTATTATCTAAATATTCAAAAATTGGTGAAAATTGTTCTGGCCATATTCACATTGGAAAACAAGCATATGCTGATGATAGGGATACTATACTTAAATTTATTAGTTTGTGGACTTTATATGAACCGATTATACTTAGGTTTTCTAATGGTGAATTTTTAAGCAGTAGACCAGGGCTTTATGAGTACGCATGCCCTGTTAGTTATCTATGGATATATATTTTACATTTAAGTATAAATAATCATTTAGAAAAGGATGAGATAATAAAGGAATTATCAACTACAAGATATTATGCAGTTAATTTCAAAAGTTATTATTCGCTTAATACAATTGAATTTAGGTGCCCTAATGGAAGCTTTAATCCTGTAATATGGCAAAATAATGTTAATTTATTTATGAAATTTTTACTTGCTTTAAATAGGATTACTATTGATTATGATTTAATATTAAGAAAAATTAGTGAAATGTCTCATGGTAGAATAACAGATTTTAATAAAATATATTTAGAAGATTCGCTAGAATTTGTTGATTTAATATTTGATAACAACTTAGATAAGATTTATTTTTTAAAGCAATATCTAAAGTCACTTGAAACAAGTGATAGATATGAAAAAGCAAGGAGTTTTTGCTGATTGTAGTTATTATATTACTATTTGTATAAGGTATGTTTGCAAAATAATTACTTTTATTATATAATAACGATTGCGACTGTAAAATTAAGTATTTAATTTTATTGTTAATAAAGCTGATATGGATGGTGGGTTTATGAACAGGGAATGTACATTTGAAAATGGAGTTGTAATTGTTAAAGATGAATGTGGAAATGAAAGAGAAGTTGAGAACTTTGATAATTTAGAAGATATTTTGGTTCAAGAAAATATTGTTGAAACAATAAAAAATGTAATAAACGCGTTAGAATATAGTAGTCATTCATTTTCAAAATATAGATTAAGAGATATATTTTGCATACCTGTACCGGTTATAGAGACTATATTAGTTCCAAGTATAGCAATGTATTTAACTGATTCATTAAATAAAAGTGTTATAGAAGGAATGATTTATACGAAGTTTGGATTAATGAAAATAGAAAAATTTTTAGCGATTTTTATAGCAGTATTTTTGCCAGTTGGTTTGCATATGTCAAAAAAATGGTATAAGGAATATGATGAAAATGTAAAATGTGAAAATGGAAGGCAGCTTTCACTTGAATATTTAAGGGATATTCTTGTTGTGCAAAGTGGAAAATTAGATACATTATTGGAAAGTAGTGTACCAACAAATATTGATGGATGTAGATCTTATTCGATTAATGATGATGAAATATTAGAGAGTTTACATGAAGATATTTGCCTATATTATGATATTGGCTATAATGCTAAGGAGTATTATAGATATTATTTGGCAAATGGTAAATTGCCTGAGGAGTTAGAACAAGAATATGATAAAGGGAAAGTAAAACTAGTTGAAGAGTTATTTCAAAAAAGAGGGAAATCGCTTGTGAAGAAAGGTAAAAGTAGATTACATAAATAAGGAGTATGAACAATGAAAATGCAACAAAAGAATGAAACGGATGAAAAATTATTAAAAGAATTTTTTAAATGTGATGATGATATTAGGTTTTATAATGAAAAGGTAAAATTAGCAAAATATAATAAATTTGAATTTAAGTTGTTATTAACTTTAATAAATTCAGTGTTATCATATATTGCTTTGATGTGTATTACTACACAAATTATAGATAAATTTGGTATAAGTCTTATTACAAATCTTTATTCAGCTATATTAGTACCAACTGTTATCATGACAACATCAGTTACCCTTGGGTTATTTATTAAAAATATGTTATACAAAGTAAATGGAATTAGTGATAAACTTCACAATTTTTCAAGTGTTAAAACAGAATCAAAAAGGTTAGAAGAACAATTTAGTTATGAGATAGAACTTGATAAAGCTATTAATAGGAAATTAGCACTAAAAAAGGCATGTCATTCTGTTCATACAGATAAGGTATATTTTCCATTTTTTTCTAAAAAGTACATGTTAAATGAAGAATCTAATTTTGATTCTAATAAACAGGAAGAAGAAAAGCTGAAAGAATTATCAATTGTTTTAGATGAGAAAAAGGAAGAATTAGATATTGCAAGTATGAGAAAAACAATAAGTGATAAATTTGCAAACTTTAGGGTAAGAAAGAAAAAAATATTGATAGATATATTAATATCTTCTATATTTTCGATATTGGTTGTTGTACTTAATAATTCATCAATTTTTCTTTTAGCTAATGAATTTATTTACGATTCGATGATAGAAAATTTTGTTCCAAGTCTTATACCACTTGTTGCCGGTGCCACAACATCTGGGATTTATTTGATAAAAAGGGATAACGATTATTTAAAGGTTTTTAATGATTTAAATAGTAAATTGGGTGAAAATTGCTTATCGAGTACGGTAACTAGTGTTGAAACTGAATCTTTACAATTTGAAAGAGAAATACAAAAGAAGATAGATGATGTGTGTATTGCAACTTTACAATTTGAAAGACAGGAAAGAGAATTAGAAAGAATTACTGATGGAAATGAGGATATAGTTGAGGATGCTAATGAGTCAGTTCAACCCCAATGTGATTCTTTTGAAGATTTGTGTTTAGATAGTGATTCAACTTTAGGACGTAGTCTCGTAAAATCGTATAGACACAAGATTTGATGTATTGAAAAAAATATAAATGAGTTATTATATTTAAAATTAAAGGAGAGATTATGAGAAAAGAAATATATAAGAGAATAGATTTAGAAAGTGAATTAAGTTCATTAATTAATGAAGGTAAAACAAGAGAAGAAGCTATTTCAATTTTAATTGAAAAACATGGGAATTGCTTAAATTATATACTTGAAGCGTATTTAATGCCATTTGATGAAATTGAAAAAGAGATTGAAAGATATGATAATAGTAAATCTAAATTAGATGAAGTATTATTTGTAAAAGAACTTTGTGAACGTTATAATGTTGATAGAAAGGCAATTATAGAAAGAATACAAAATGTTAGGAGTATGAATAGAATAAAGGCATTAGAAACTCACGAAAATATAGAAAGATTAAAATATAAAAGAGAAATGTTACAAAGTAGAAGAGAAGATATAAATAGACCTATGTCACCAAATGAAAAAGTAGTACATGTTTTAGGAACATTAGTAACATCTATCGCATCATTAATGTTTTTTTATCCGGAGTCACCGGTATTAGTTGCACTTATTACAATGGCATATGCAGCTGGTGTACCTTCTATTAAAACAGATTTAATGATAAAAAAAGATAAATATATAGTAAATGAGTTGGTTGAACTCGATGGAGAAATAGAATTTCTTGAAGAAAAATTGGATGAAAAAAGACTTATAAAGAAATAATGTAAAAAGTAGATTGTTATGATCTGCTTTTTTTGACTATATTTATTTTAATGAAATCTAATTATATAATTATGATAAGATGGTTAGTAAGTAAATTATGTTTTTATAGTGTGTTTATTTGAAATTGCTTGCAAAATAATAAATACATGATATAATTATCTAGGATAGAGGAGGTATATAATGAAAAATTTTAAGAAAATAGGTTTGTTTGTTGTTATATGTGCATTTACTTTTTTAGTAACTGGTTGTGGTGAAAAGAATGTGGAAGGAACTTTAGAAGATTTAATGGATAAAGTGTATGCAGATATTCCAGAAGATAATAGACCAATGATGCTTGAGAATATAAAAGTAAATGAAGAA
>CAZMXJ010000003.1:0-18982 GCA_964570235.1 uncultured Clostridium sp.
AGAAAACAAAAATGAACATTATGATGCCTCAGATATACAAGTACTCGAAGGTTTAGAGGCTGTTAGAAAAAGACCAGGTATGTATATTGGTACTACTGATGTTAAAGGGTTACATCATCTAGTATGGGAAATAGTAGATAATGCGATAGATGAAGCTTTAGCTGGTTATTGTAATAATATTGAAGTTGTTATAAACAAAGATAATTCAATAACTGTTAAAGACGATGGTCGTGGAATACCAGTAGATATTCATCCTAAAACAAAGATGTCAACAGTAGAAACTGTTTATACTGTTTTACATGCTGGTGGAAAATTTGGTGGAGGAGGATACAAAGTATCTGGAGGACTTCATGGCGTTGGAGCATCCGTTGTTAATGCACTTAGTAAATGGGTTGAAGTAAAAGTATATAAAAACGGTAAAATACACTTAATTAGATTTGAAAATGGTGGACATACAGTAGAACCATTACATGTTATTGGAGATTGTGATATAAATAGAACAGGTACAACTGTAACATTTAAGCCAGATGCTACTATATTTGATAGTGAAATATATGATTATGATACTTTAAAGGTAAGAATTAGAGAACTTGCTTTTCTTAATAAAGGATTATCACTAAGTTTAAGAGATGATAGGGATGATGAAGATACTACTGGAGAACATTTCTTATATGAAGGTGGTATCAGTGAATATGTAAGATTTATCAATCAAGGTAAAACTGTAATTCACGAAGATATCATTCATTTATCAGGTGAGGAAGATGGAGTATTTTTTGAAGTAGCTATGCAATATAATTCCAGTTACAATGAAAATATTTATTCATTTGTTAATAATATAAATACCCACGATGGTGGTACACATGAAGATGGTGTTAAAAGAGCATTAACTAGAGTAATTAATAGTTATGCTAGAAAAACAGGAATTTTAAAGGAAAAGGATGATTCTTTAACAGGGGACGATGTTAAAGAGGGATTAACAATGATAATTTCTTGTAAACATCCAAATCCTCAATTTGAAGGACAAACTAAAGGAAGATTAGGAAATTCTGAGGTAAGAAAACTTGCAGATAATGTATTTTCACAGGGTTTTGAAAGATTTTTAATGGAAAATCCTGAAGACGCTAAGATTATTGTTAACAAAGCAATGCTTGCATGTAGGGCAAGAAATGCTGCTAGAAAGGCAAGAGAAATAACAAGAAAATCAGATTTAGCAACAACAAATTTCTTTGGTAAACTATCTGATTGCAAAAGTAAAGATCCAAAAGTATCTGAAATATTTATAGTCGAGGGAGACTCTGCCGGTGGTAGTGCTAAAAAAGGAAGAGATTCTATGACTCAAGCAATACTACCTTTAAGAGGAAAAATTTTAAATGTTGAAAAAGCAAGATTAGATAGAGCACTTTCTAATGAAGAAATTAGAACTATTATTACTGCATTTGGTACAGGTATAGGTGAGGATTTTGATTTATCAAAATTAAGATACGATAAAATAATAATAATGACCGATGCCGATGTTGATGGTTCACATATTAGAGTTTTACTATTGACTTTATTTTATAGATTCTTTAAACCTATTGTAGAAGAAGGACATGTTTATGCTGCACAACCTCCTTTATATAGAATAATGCATGGAAAAACTAGAAAATATGTATTAACTGATAAAGAATTAGATGAATACATGAATTCTATTCCTGAAACAGCTAGAAATAGAGTAGAAATAGCAAGAATGAAAGGTCTAGGGGAAATGGACGCAGAAGAATTAAATGAAACAACTATGGATATCGAAAAAAGAGTATTAAGAAGAATAACTGTAAGTGACTGTGTAGCTGCTGATGCTATATTTGAAAAATTAATGGGTGATGAAGTTGAACCTAGAAGAAAATTTATAGAGGAAAATGCAAGATATGTTAAAAATATTGATATTTAGGGAGGTGAATTAGGATGGAAGATGTAAAAGACGAAAATTTAGAAACAACAGAAAATAATGAAGATATATTTGGTGGATCATTTCATGAAAGAGACACTTTGTCAGAAAATAATATTGTAGATGAAGTAAAAGATTCGTTTTTGGAATATTCAATGAGTGTAATAACTTCAAGAGCATTACCTGATTTAAGAGACGGTCTTAAACCAGTTCATAGAAGAATATTGTGGAGTATGTATGAATCAGGATATACACCTGATAAACCACATAGAAAGAGTGCTACTACAGTTGGATATGTTATGGGACATTATCATCCACATGGAGATTCATCAATATATGAAGCAATGGTAAGAATGGCTCAAGATTTTAATGAAAGATATATGCTTGTTGATGGACATGGTAACTTTGGTAATATTGAGGGTGATGGTGCAGCGGCAATGCGTTACACTGAGTCAAAATTATCTAAAATATCACTTGAATTACTTAGAGATATTAATAAAGAAACTGTCGACATGGATGATAACTTTGACGTAACAAGTAAAGAACCTAGAGTATTACCTAGCAGATTTCCTAATATATTAGTAAATGGTACTATGGGTATTGCTGTTGGTATGGCAACCAACATTCCACCTCATAACTTAGGTGAAGTAATTGATGGTTGTATTGCATACATAGATAATCCTGATATAGATACTATAGGACTTATGGATTATATTAAAGGCCCAGACTTTCCTACAGGTGGAATAATTTTAGGAAATTCAGGTATAAAAAAAGCATATGAAACTGGTAGAGGAACAATTACTATTAGAAGTAGAGCAGTAATAGAAGATGCTGGCACTCATAGTAATATAGTTATTACAGAAGTTCCATATGGTTCAAATACTATGGACTTAAAAAATAAGGTTGCTGAATTAGTGAGAGATAAGATAATTGATGGAATATCTGATTATCATACAGATTTAAAAAATGGTGTAAAGATAACTATTACATTAAAGAGAGATGCTAATCCTCAAGTAGTATTAAATAATTTATATAAACATACTAATTTTCAAGTACAATATGGGATAATATTTCTTATGTTAGATGGTCAAACTCCTAAAACTCTTGGGTTAAAATCAATTATTTCTAAGTATGTTGATTATCAAAAAGAAATAATTATACGAAGAACTAGATTTGATTTAAATAAGGATGAGAAAAGAGTTCATATTTTAGAAGGATATAAGATAGCTCAAGATAATATTGATGAAGTAGTTAAAATTATAAAAACTGCTGATAGTGATGTAGATGCCAAAGAAAAATTGATGTCAAGATTTAAGTTAACTGAAAATCAAACTGATGCTATATTAGAATTGAAATTGAGACGTTTAACTGGATTAGAAAGAGAAAAAATTGAGGCTGAATTAAATCAATTATTAAAAGAAATAGATGAATTGAAATCAATTTTAGCATCAGAACAAAAAGTATTAGAAATTATTAAGAAAGAATTGCTTGAAATTAAAAACAAATATGGAGACGAAAGAAGAACTCATATTGATATGACAGCTATTGATTATATTGAAGATGAATCACTTATTCCTGTAGATGATGTAATGATAACTTTAACTAATAAAGGGTACATTAAGAGATTAGGAGTAGATACATATAAACTTCAAAATAAGGGTGGAGTTGGTATAAAAGGAATGTCTACAAATGAAGAAGACTTTGTAGAACATATGCTTGTAGTAACTACACATGATTATTTATTGTTCTTCTCAAATAAAGGTAAAGTTTATAGAATGAAGGGATATGAAGTTCCAGAATTTAGTAGGCAAGCTAAAGGATTACCGATAATTAACATTTTACCACTTGAAAAAGATGAAAAAATCTCAGCAATGTTTACTGTTTCAAAAGAAGAAGAAAATAAATATTTGGTATTTGTTACAAAAAATGGTTTAATAAAGAGATGCGAAATTTCTGAATTTGAAAATATTAGAAAAACAGGAAAGATGGCTATAACTCTAAAAGAAGATGATGAGTTAATTTCTGTTATGAAAACAGATGGAAATAAATTTATTGCAATTGCATCATCTAATGGAAGATTAGTTAATTTTGATGAAAATGAAATTAGAATAATGGGTCGTTCAGCATCTGGTGTTAAGGGTATAGACTTAGATGATGGTTATTGTATTGATGCTAATGTTGCACTATCTGGAAAAGAAGTACTTGTTGTAACTGAAAATGGTTATGGAAAGAGAACTACTATTGATGAATATAGAACTACACATAGAGGTAGCAAAGGTGTTAAAACATTAAATTCTACTGAAAAGACAGGTAATATAGTAGCATTTAAAGTAGTAAGTGACTTAGAAGATCTGATGATCATCACTGATAGTGGTATGGTAATTAGAATACCAATTTCACAGATATCATTAATGAGTAGAGTAACACAGGGTGTTAGATTAATTAATTTAAAAGATAATCAAAAAGTTACATCAGTATTCAATATACCTAAGGAAGAAGAAATTGATAGAGTAGAAGAAACTAATGAAGCTAATTAAAGAAATTACTTTTAACTAAAATTGAAAAGTAGTTTCTTTTTCTTTTGATAGTTTATTTTATAGAACAGATGTTCGTATAATTCGATGTTCCACGTGAAACATTACCTCATTATTATAAAAAAAACTAAGTATATGTTTCACGTGGAACATCAACGTTTAAACATAAGCATATTTAGTTGATTTAATTTTACAATTTTTTAATATGTTTAAATTTAAAATATAATATAATGATATTTTAAATTTATTAGTATTTAAATAAGTATTAGTCTACTAGATTTATTTACTAAATATAATTTTTACAATATTTAACGTACGAATGGTATAATAATTAAGCTGTAAATATTTTAAATAATAAAATCTTAAATTACGTCAGGCAATGTTTCACGTGGAACATTAATGTTATAATATAAGTATATTACATTTCATTAATTACACATTTTTTTTAATGTGATTAATTTTAAAATATCGCACAATGATATTTGAATTTATTAATATTTGAATTAGTATTAGTTGTATTAAATTTATATGTTAAATAACTGTTTATTCTTATATTTAACACACAAACATTACAATAATTAAATTGTTAAGACAAAAAAATGAAAATGATACTAGACAATGTTCCACGTGGAACATTGAAATTAAATTGAATATAAAACTAACTATATGTTTCACGTGAAACATAAGATTTAATAATATGAAGCTAATGTTTACAAAACAAATAAAATATAGTATACTTTAAATGCGTAACATTTATATTGCTTAACTGGCCAGGATTGGAAAATAGCAACCAAAGCAATCACTAAATGTGTACGCATTTTTATTTAATAAAGATTCAAATTAATGTTTCACGTGAAACATTAGGTAAATTATTTCCCGGGAAATAAAAAAGGAGATTAAATGAAAGAATATTATATGAAAATTGCTATAAAAGAAGCTCAAAAAGCATTGAAAAATGGTGAAATGCCAGTTGGTGCCGTTATTGTTAAAAATAATAAGATTATTGGAAAAGGATATAATAAAAAAGAAAAAACTAAAAATGCTTTAATGCATGCTGAAATTATTGCTATACAAAAAGCTTGTAAAAAAAATAAAGATTGGAGATTAAATAATTGTGAACTTTATGTTACAATGGAACCATGCTTGATGTGCATTGGTGCAATTGTAGAATCAAGAATAAAAAAAATATATTGTGGTGTAGAAAATAAAAAAAACGGAGAAATAAATAAAAAAATATATGCTAATGAAAATATTCAATTTGAAGATAAAATAGAAAAAGAAATAATATTAAATCAAATAGAGACATTTTTTAAAAAAATAAGAAATAAATAGAACATATGTTTGAATTTTATTTTATATAAATTATAAAAATTTCTTTTTTTATATAGATAAAAATGATATAATTGTATAAGAAAAGAAGGTGAAACGATGTCATATAAATCACTTTACAGAAAATATAGACCTTCAAAATTTGAAGATGTATATGGACAAAACTTTATTATAAAAACATTAAACAACGCAATAGAAAATAATAAAGTTAGTCATGCATATCTTTTTACAGGAACACGTGGAACTGGTAAAACAACAATAGCAAAGATATTTGCAAAAATGGTTAATTGCCTTGATATGAAGGATAATAAACCGTGTGGAAAATGTGAAATTTGTACTAATGAAAATACAGATACAATACAGGATATAATAGAAATTGATGCTGCTTCAAATAATGGAGTAGATGAAATAAGAGAATTAAAAAATAAAATAAAATTAGTTCCTGTTTTGTGTAAATATAAAGTTTATATAATAGATGAAGTTCATATGTTATCTGCTGGAGCCTTTAATGCTTTATTAAAAACATTAGAAGAACCACCTGAACATGTAATATTTATTTTAGCAACTACAGATCCACAAAAGTTACCAATCACTATAATATCTAGATGTCAAAGATTTGACTTTAAAAAAATATCAACAGATGATATATTTAATAGATTAAAATATATAGCAAATAGTGAAAATATAGATGTTACTGATGACGCGTTAATAGAAATAGCAAAAATGTCTGATGGAGCAATGAGAGATGCAATTGGAACATTGGATCAAGTTAGTTCATATACAGATAAATGCATAACAATTGATGATATATATACATTAAAAGGAACAATATCAATAAATGTTTTACTTGATTTATGTAAATCATACGTGAATCATGATTTAGAAAAGATATTAGATATAATAGAAAATATATATTTTGAAGGTAAAAATTTTTATTTAATTTTACAGGATATGTTAATGTTATTTAGAAATGCATTAATATTAAAAAAAGCTCCAAAATATTTTGAAAATAAAAGTGTTTCATTGAAAGATAGTATAATAAAAATTTCTAATATATTGAATATAACATCAGTTGAAAATATAATTTCAAAATTGGAAAATTTATCCAAAAATATTAAAGAAAGCAATTACCCCAGAGTTTTATTTGAATTATGTTTGTTAGAAGATTATGATGAAAGTAATAAACATATTCATAAAGTAAAATATGAGAATGAAATTAATAATGAACATAAAGAGAAAGATTTAAGTCAAAAAAGTATAAATTCTATTAAAGAAGAAACCAAAATAAATAATAAAAAGACAAATATAGATATAGATGTTTCAAAAACTAATGTTGTTGTAAATGAATTTACAAATGAAACTAGATTTGAATTTACACCACAAACAAGTGATAAAAAAGTATTAATAAATAATACTATAGCACTCGCATCTACTAAAAACAAAAAAATAGTTCAAGATAGTTTTATTGAATTAGATAAATATTTGATAGAAAAAAAATATAAAAATGCAGCAACAATTTTAAAGGATGCAACTATTACAGCAGCGTCAGAAGATCATTTACTTTTGACTTATAAATATTCAAGCATGGTTGAAGAAAATGATAATGAATTAGATGTTATAATCGAACTAATAAGTAAAATATTATCTAAAACATATAAAGTAGTTGCAATAACTGAAGATGAATGGAAAGAACAAAGACCATATTATTTAAATTTAAAAAAAAATCAGGGTAAAATTGATTTAATTGAAGAAATGGTAGAAGAAAAAGTAATACAAAATCTAAATAATGAATTAGATGCTATTGATAATATATTAAATATGTTTGGTAGTGATTTAATAGAAATGGAAGGATGATAAAATGAATATACAAGCAATGATGCAACAAGCACAAAAAATACAAAAGGATATATTGAAAGCAAAAAAGGAAGTAGAAGATAAAACATATGTTTCTACTCAATCTTTCGTAACTGTAGAAACAAAAGGGACAAAAGAAATACTTAAAATAACAATAAATCAAGATTCACTTGATAAAGAAGATATTGAAATTTTACAGGATTTAATAGTTATAGCAGCAAATGAAAATATAAAGTCAATAAATAAAGATACTGAATCAAAATTAGGAAAATTCGGTGGAATGGCTGGATTATTATAAATGAATTATCCTGAAAGTTTAAATAATTTAATTAATTCATTAAAAAAGTTGCCTAGTATTGGTGAAAAAACTGCCGAAAGATTAGCCTTTGCAATAATGAATTTTGATGAAGAAGAAATACTTTTATTTTCAAATTCAATTAAAGATGTTAAATCAAAAATAAAAAAGTGTTCAATATGTGGAAATATAACTGAAAATGAAATTTGCTCTATTTGTTCAAATGAAGAAAGAGATAAAACTGTTATATGTGTTGTTGAAGATTCAAAAAATATAATTACATTAGAAAAAATGGGAACATATAATGGTAAATACCATGTGTTAAATGGATTGATTTCTCCTATTAATGGTAAAGGACCAAAAGATATAGAAATAGATTCTTTAATACAAAAAGTTAATAACAGCAATATAAATGAGGTTATTATTGCAATTAGTCCAACTTTAGAAGGTGAGACAACAGCTTTATACATATCAAAATTATTAGAAAATACTAAAGTTATAGTTTCTAGAATTGCATATGGTATTCCAATGGGTGCAGATATGGAGTATTTAGATCCTATGACTTTGTCAATGGCCTTAAATAATAGAAATAAAATTTCATAGATAAAATTTAACTTCATATAATTTTATGGAGGATTATATGAAATTATTATTTAATATTATAAAAAAAATAGTATTTTCAGGTTTTACTTTATTTGCTTTTAATATGATGATAAAACCGCTAAATTTTGTTATACCTATAAATTTATTTACAATAATATTTACCATGATATTTGGTATTATGGCTTTACCATTTTTTTCAATATTAATACTATTTTTCATTTAGGAGTGATAACTAACATGTTAGAAGATTATAAAGAATACGAACCAATTATATATAGACAAATGAAAAATGCGCTAAAAAATAAGTTGTCACATGCTTATCTATTTGAAATGAATGATAATATTTATGCGGAAGATATGATTTATTCGTTTATAAAAAGTATATTGTGTAAAGAACATGAAAGCGTAGATGAATACGATAATTGTCCAAAATGTAAAAGAATTGATGAAGGCAATTATCCCGAATTAAAGAAAATTATTCCAGATGGATTATGTATAAAAAAAGAACAATTAGATGAATTACAGAAAAATTTTAGTACGAAACCTCTTGAAAGTGATTATAGAATATATATAATATATGAAGCTGAAAAACTTAATTCTTCGGCAGCAAATAGTTTACTTAAATTTTTAGAAGAACCATCGGATGGTATTATTGCTATTTTACTAACTAATAATTCTAATCTAGTATTAAAAACAATAACTTCCAGGTGTCAAATACTTACATTTAATAAAATTAAAGTAGAAGATTTTATAAAAGTAAATAAAATTAATAGTGATTTAACACTTCATAAATTAGTATTTACTCTATTCAAAATAAGTGATAAAAATAATATAGAAGATTATCATAAAAATTTTATTGAATCGGTATTAAAATTTATTAAATATTATGAATCAAATGGTTTAAAAAGTATTGTTCGAGAAAAAGAAATCTTTCTAGATGTTTTTAAAGAAAAAAATGAAATATCAATTTTTTTTGAATGTTCTATTTTATTTTATAGAGATGTAATAAATTATAAATTGAATAGGAAAGTAATGTATTTTGATGATAATTTTGAACTTCTAAAATTAGTTTCTGATAAAAATACAATAGATAAAATACTACATAAAATAGGTATTTTTATAAAAAAACAAAATTTACTAAAAAATAATATTAATGTAAATATGTTAGTTGATAGTTTAGTGATTGATATGGAGGAGTAGATATGGAAAAAGTTATAGGAGTAAGTTTTGAAAATAGTAAAAGGGTTTATTTTTTTAGTCCAAATAATTTAAAAGTAAAAGAAAATGAATATGTCATAGTTGAAACAGAAAGAGGATTACAATTTGGTAAAACTGTTACTCATATAATAGAAAAGAAAAAAGAAAGTCTAAATTTACCATTAAAGAATGTTTTAAGAGTTGCTACAAAAGACGATACTAATAAGTATAAATCAAATTCTGAACTATCAAAAAAAGCTATAAAAGAATGTGAAAAATTAATAAAAAAATATAATTTAAATATGAAACTTATTGATGCGAATTTTACATTTGATAGGGAACAGTTGATATATCATTTTTTATCAGATGCAAGAATTGACTTTAGAAATTTGGTAAAAGATTTAGCTGCAATTTTTAAAACTAGAATTGAACTAAGACAAATAGGTGTTAGAGATAAGGCAAAAGAAATTGGTGGAATTGGTCCATGTGGAAGAACATTGTGTTGTACAAATTATCTTGTTAATTTTGATTCGGTTTCAATAAATATGGCGAAGAATCAAAATTTGTCACTAAACCCGAATAAAATTAATGGTTCATGTGGTAGATTATTATGTTGTTTAACATATGAAAATGAAACATATGAAGAATATAGAAAAGGGTTACCTAATTTAGGAGAAAGAATCAAATATGAAGGAAAGTCAGGAAGAGTTGTTTCTCTTGATATATTAAAAAGAAGTTATACAATTTTAACTGATGATGAAGAATATTTGGTGGTTCAATTAGATGAAAGTATTGAATGACTTATTATGGGATGGAGAGTTAAAAATATTTCAAGATACAGAAATGTTTAAATTTTCTCTTGATTCAGTTTTACTTTCAAATTTTGTTACAATAAACAAATCAATCGATAAGATACTTGATATAGGTACTGGTAATTCACCAATTCCATTAATGCTAACGAAAAGAACGAAAGCAAAAATAGATGCAATTGAAATACAAGAAGGATCTTATAAACTTGGATATGAGAGCATTAAATATAATAATTTGCAAAATCAAGTAAATATCATTTTAGGTGATATAAGAGAAAAATATAAGGAATTAGAGAATAATTCTTATGATACTATAATATCAAATCCACCATATTATAGGCAAAATGTAAAAATTCCATTACATGAAAGCAAACAAATAGCAAGAAATGAGCAAAGTTTGTCGTTAAATGATATATTCGTAATTTCAAAGAAATTGTTAAAAGATGGAGGTAATGTATCAATAGTTATAGATACTGAGAGATTAACAGAAGTTATTGAACTTATGAAAAACAATTCTATAGAACCTAAAAGATTACAGTTTGTATATCCTAAAGAAACAAAAAATTCAAAGATTTTATTGATAGAAGGTACAAAGAATGGAAAACCGGGTATTATGGTATTAAATCCTATATTTATTCAGGATTCTTCAAATCAATATACATCATTTATTGAAAATATTTTAAAAAATTTTGGGAAATAAAAAAATTATTTCCCGGGAAATAATTTTGAGGTGTAATATGAGTCAAAAAAGTTATGATGGTAATACAACTTTATATATAGTACCAACACCAATAGGTAATTTAGAAGATATGACATCTAGAGCAATATCAACTTTAAAAGAAGTAGATGTAATTTTTTCTGAAGATACAAGAGTTACTTTAAATCTATTAAACCATTTTAATATAAAAAAGCATCTTGTATCATCTCACAAGTTTAATGAAGAAATTTCATCCGATAATTTATTAAAGTATTTATCTATGGGTAAAAATGTTGCATTAGTAACAGATAGAGGTACACCGATCGTTAGTGATCCAGGAAATTTTTGCGTAAAAAAAGCTATAGAATCAGGATTTAATGTTGTATCACTTCCTGGAGCAACAGCAGCAATTCCTGCATTAACATCATCAGGGATAGATGCAAGTAGATTTATATTTTATGGTTTTCTAAATAGTAAAAGTTCACAAAGAAAAAAAGAATTAGAGTTATTGAAACATGAAAAAATGACAATAATATTTTATGAAGCACCACATAGAATTTTAGATATGTTAAAAGATTTAAAGGAAGTATTTGGTGATAGATATATAAGTATTTCAAGGGAAATAAGTAAAAAGTATGAAGAAATTTATAGGGGAAGTATATCAGAAGTTGTTACTGAACTAGGTGACCCAAAAGGAGAGTTTGTTATTGTAGTTTCTGGAAATGATACAATAATGAATTTTGATGATATGAGTGTAAAAGAACATGTAAATATGTATATAGAAGATGGAAATGATGAGAAAACATCTATTAAAATGGTTGCGAAAGATAGAAATGTTCCAAAAAGTGAAATTTATAAGGAGTATAAATTATTTCCCGGGAAATAATTTAATTTCGAAATAGAGGTGTTTGTATGAAACTAATTGTTGGATTAGGAAATCCTGGTAGAGAATATATTAATACAAGACATAATGTTGGATTTTTGGTCATTGATAAATTAATTGAATATTATAATTGTGATAATATGAAAAACAAATTTGGTGGTTTATATTCTGAAACTACAATAAATAATGAAAAAGTTATATTTTTAAAACCTCAAGAGTATATTAATTTATCAGGCATAGTTATTAAAAGATATGTTGATTATTTTAAAATTGATATTTCAGATATATTAGTTATAAATGATGATTTAGATTTGAAAACAGGTAGTATCAAAATAAAAATGTCTGGTAGTTCTGGAGGACACAATGGTCTAAAAAATATAGAATTTTGTTTAGGAACTAAGGATTATAAAAGAATAAAAATAGGTATATCAAATAATAAGCTGATTGATACAAAAGATTATGTTTTGGGTAAAATAGATGATGATGATATGAAATTAATAAAATCAATAGTTGAAATGTCCCCAAAAATTATAAATGATTATTTTAATATGTCGTTTTCGAATTTAATGACAAAATATAATAAAAAAAATTAGGTACATTAAAAAATGTGTCTTTTTGCATGTGAGGTGTTACTATGAATTTTCAAAGTGTTAGTGAAGGTTTAACAAATGTTGTTGGATTAACAGAAGAATTAGAAAGTATTTATATCAAGAATTTGCATGATACTAAAACTTCAAATATTTTAGTTGTTACTAGTACTTTGTATGAAGCAAATAAATTCTTTAATATAATTTCAAAATATACAGATGATGTATATCTTTTTCCAATGGATGAATTTATTACCAGTGAAGCCTCAATAAGTAGTCCTGAATTGGAAATTACAAGATTAGAAACACTTAATACAATTGTAAATAAGAAATGTAAAAAAATAATAATTACCAATTTAATGGGTTTACTTAGATATTTGCCGCAAAAATCAAAGTATAAAGAAAATATGATTCGTATAACTGTTGATAGTGAAGTTAATAAAGAAGAATTATATAGAAAATTATGCAATAGTGGATATAAAACAGAAACTTTAGTTACTAAGACTGGTGAAATATCAAGTAGAGGTTATATTTTGGATGTATTTCCTATCAATGAAGAAAATGCAGTTAGAATAGAGTTTTGGGGAGATACAATTGAATCTATTAGATATTTTGATATTAATAGTCAATTATCAATTAAAGAAATTACCGAAATAACAATAAATCCATTTAGTGAATTTTTAACAGATAGATATTTAGATGATGAAGAGAGAAAGCAAAAATATCTTTATAAATATGAAAAAATTTCTAAGATTACAGATTATCTTGATTCACCAATTTTAATTTATAAAGAGTATTCACAAATATATAATTCATATTTAAATTTACAAGAGGAGATACATAATTACAATGTAGAAACTGAACAAAATGAAAAATATATGTTTTTATTAGAGGAATTTTCTCTAAAATGTGAAATATATATATCGAGTGTTGATAGCATTTTACCAAATGTTAAAATTAATTTTACCCATGTTTATGATAGCCAGGATGCCCCTAATTTTGATGATAATGTTAAGTTGTTAAATGAAAAGATTAAAGAGTATATTAATTCAAATAAAACAGTAGTTATATCATTAGATAATGAAAGTCAATATAATAATGTTATAAGATTTTTATCGAGTAAGTTTATTAAAACTGATATTAACAACATAAGAGAAAATTCATTAAATATAATAATTCATCCAATTACAAAAGGTTATATATTTGAAAAATATGTTGTTTTAGCTTCTTCAAACTTGTTTAAAAATGTATTTTCAAAGAATATATATAAAAGTAAATTTAAGTATGGAACTAAGATATCTTCCATAAATTCACTCAATATTGGTGATTATGTTGTACATAATATGCATGGTATAGGTGTATATCAAGGAATTGTCGCCTTAAAAAAAGGAGATATTGTAAAGGATTATTTACAAATTAGATATAGAGACGATGGTAAACTTTATATTCCTGTTGAAAAGATTGAATTAATTAGCAAATATTCATCAAATGATAGTATACAACCTAAATTAAATAAACTTGGTAGTAGTGAATGGCAAAAGACAAAGTTAAGGGTTCAAAAAAAGTTAAAAGATATTGCTGATGAAATATTAAGAGTTGCTATTATTAGAAGAACTACTAATGGGTTTGCATTTAAAAAGGATTTACCTGAACAACTTGTTTTTGAAAATGAATTTCAATACGAAGAAACGGAAGATCAATTGAAAGCAGTTCAGCAAATTAAAATTGAAATGGAAAAAAATTCTCCTATGGATATGTTACTTTGTGGTGATGTAGGTTACGGTAAGACGGAAGTTGCTTTTAGAGCTATGTTTAAAGCAATATGTTCAAATAAGCAAGTAGCATATTTGTGTCCTACAACTATTTTATCTAATCAGCAATATAATTCTGCATTAACTAGATTTAAAAATTTTCCGGTCAATATTGCTTTACTCAACAGATTTACATCAAAAAAAGAAGCAGAAAAAATTATAAGGGATTTGAAAGAAGGAAAAATTGATATATTATTTGGTACACATAGAATACTTAGTAATGATATAGAGTTTAAAGATATTGGACTTTTAGTTGTTGACGAAGAACAAAGATTTGGAGTAACACATAAAGAAAAAATTAAAAAATATAAAGCTAATATTGATGTTTTAACTTTATCAGCAACTCCAATTCCAAGAACATTACAAATGTCTATGGTTGGTTTACGAAGTCTTTGTTTAATTGAAACTCCTCCATTTAATAGATATCCAGTTCAGACATATGTGTTAGAAGAAAATGATTATATAATTAAAGATGCAATATATAAAGAATTATCTAGAGGTGGACAAGTTTATATTTTGTGCAATAGGATAGATTCATTTGAAAAAAGAATAAATGATTTAGTAAGACTAATACCAGATATTAAAGTAGGTTATGCACATGGTAGAATGAATAAGAATGAAATTGAAGATATAATGTTTAAATTTGTTAATAAAGAGTTTAATGTATTATTGTGTACAACTATTATAGAAACAGGTATTGATATACCTAATGTAAATACTTTAATAATTTTAGATGCTGATAAATTTGGTTTAAGTCAACTATATCAGATTAGAGGTAGAGTTGGTAGATCGAATAGAGTTGCATATGCTTATTTAATGTATGAAAAAAAGAAAATTTTAAGTGAAGTAGCAACCAAAAGATTATCAGCAATAAAGGAATTTGCGCAACTTGGAAGTGGATTTTCTATAGCAATGAGGGATTTATCAATAAGAGGTGCAGGGAGTGTATTAGGTAGTGAACAATCTGGATTTATAGATACTATTGGAATTGAACTTTATTTAAAAATGTTGAATGAAGAAATTGATAAAATAACAGGAAAATCAGATTATGATAATAATGATGTTGATGAACAAGTTTCATTAAATGTTGAAACACATATAGATGATTCTTACGTTAATGATGACAATTTAAAAATAGAAATTCATAAAATTATTAATCAAATTGATAGTTTGGAAAGTCTAAATGACGCTAGAAGAAAGATAGAAGATAGATTTGGTAAAATTAGTGAAAATTTAGAAATCTATATGTATGAAGAGTTATTTGAAAGCATGAGGAATAAAAAAGGCATAGAGATAGTAAAACAAACTGATAAATATATAGAACTTTCTTTTAGTAAAGATTATAGCAATCGCATTAGGGCTGATGAATTATTTATTAATGCCTATAGAATATCTAAAAATTTTAAATTATCATATGCAAATGGTAGAATTGTACTTACTCTTTCTATTATAAATTTGGATAAACATTTTATATATTATATTACTGATTTATTAAATAATTTATAGCAAATTGGTAATTTCTTCCAATTACTTTAAACCTATTGATTTAAAAAAACTCATATTATATACTTACTCACGTAATATAGAGTTAATTCAAAGTAAATTGGTATATTTTGCAATTACACTCACATAATAAAAAAGAAGCACGGAAAGTGAGGTAATGTGGTGAAATCGACAGGTGTATTAAGAAGAATTGATGATCTTGGAAGAATTGTTATTCCAAAGGAAATAAGAAAAAAATTGAAGATTAAAAATGGTGAATCTTTAGAAATATTTATTAATGATGATGCGGTTATATTAAAAAAATACTCTTACATGTCTGATTTACATGAAATAGCTCAAAATTGTAGTGATTCTTTTTATGATGTTATAAGTAACAATATATTAATAACGGACTTAGATAAGGTAATTGCTGCATCTGGTTCACTCAAAAAAAAATATTTAGGTAAAGAAATAAGCAAAGAAGTTGAAGATATTATTAATAAAAGGAGAACTACTATTGACAATGAAACAAAAGATATACAAATAACAGAAAAGTTAAGTGAAGAATGTAAATACATTATTTCATCTGTCATTGTATCGGGTGATGCAGTTGGTTCTGTAATTATTTTATCTGATGAAGAAATAAGTGATTTGATTGAAAAAAGTGCTAATTTTATTGCAAGATTTTTGAGTAAACATTTGGAATAGTTGGGAATTGTGTCAAAATCATTGTTTAATTTTTTCAAATATGATATAATCAGCATGTTTATTTAAATTGTGATGAAGAAATGAGTAAATAAAACTGATATTTAAGAGAACTCTTGGTTGGTGTGAAAGGGTATATTTGTTTATTGAATATGGTTTTGGAGCATTATCGTGTTTTCGCGTTAAGAATAAAGTGCATAGAATCTATGAACTAAGGTGGTACCGTTCTTATGAACCCTTAGATTACAGATTCTTTTTTGTTAATTTGCTTATTTATATAGTCATAAAATTAGTATTAAGAGGAGATGATATTGTGGAAAAGTTTTATATTACGACACCTATATATTATCCAAGTGCGGATTTTCATATAGGACATTGTTATACAACAATAATTGCAGATTCAATTGCAAGATACAAAAGATTATTAGGGTATGATGTTTATTTTTTAACAGGTACAGATGAACACGGAGAAAAAATTGAGAAGAAGGCAAAGGAATCTAATGTAACTCCAAAAGAGTATGTTGATAAAATTGTAAATAATGCGAAAGATTTATGGAGTAGTTTAGGAATTAGTTATGATAAATTTATTAGAACAACTGATAAATATCATGAGGAAGCAGTACAAAAAATATTTAACAAGTTATATGAGCAAGGTGATATTTATAAGGGTGAATATAAGGGATTATATTGTACGCCATGCGAATCATTTTGGACTGAGACACAGTTGGTTGATGGAAAATGTCCTGATTGTGGTAGAGATGTACATTTGGTAAAAGAAGAAAGTTATTTCTTCAAATTATCAAAATATCAAGATAGACTTGTAAAATATTTTGAAGAACATCCTTCATTTATACAACCTGAATCTCGAAAAAATGAAATGATAAATAATTTTATAAAACCTGGTCTTGAAGATTTGTGCGTTTCAAGAACTACATTTAATTGGGGAATTCCTGTTACATTTGATCCTAAACATATAGTATATGTATGGATTGATGCTCTAACAAATTATATTACTGCACTAGGGTTTATGTCAGATGATGATTCTTTATTTAAAAAATATTGGCCTGCGGATTTACATTTAGTTGGAAAAGAAATAATTAGATTTCATACAATAATATGGCCAGCATTATTAATGGCACTTGATTTACCTTTACCTGAAAAAGTATTTGGGCATGGTTGGTTAATAATTGATGGTGGAAAAATTTCTAAGTCGCTTGGAAATTATAAAGATCCTCGTGAATATATTGCAGAATATGGTGTTGATGCAGTGAGATATTTTGCGTTAAGAGAAGTTCCGTTTGGAAATGATGGTAATTTTTCTGAATTATCATTGATAAATAGAACAAATTCCGATTTAGCTAATGTTCTAGGAAACTTAGTTAATAGAACTATAAGCATGTCAAAAAAATATTTTGATGGCATAGTTGTTAATCAAAATGTAAGTGATACTCTTGATGTTGACTTAATTAATACAGCAACTGAATTATATAAATTAGTAGATGAAAAGATGAATGAACTTCATATAAGTGATGCATTAGATTTAATATTTGATTTACTTAGAAAATGTAATAAATATATTGATGATACTACTCCTTGGATTCTTGCAAAGGATGAATCAAAAAAAGGAAGATTATCAACAGTATTATATAATTTATTAGAATGTATAAGGATTAGTGCAGTATTGCTTCAACCATTTATTCCAACAACCTGTGAAAAAATATTTTATCAGTTAAATACTGATGTAAAATCTTATGAAAGTTGTAAAACATTTGGTGGACTTAAATTTGATACTGTTTTAAATAAACCGGAACCTTTATTTGCAAGAATTGATGTAAAAAATAAATAAGTATGATATAATGTATTTATAATGAAGAGGTGAGTTAATGATATTTTGGAAAGATATTGTTTTTCCTATTGTAATTGCATTGTTTGCTTTCGGTTTAATATCGTTTTTGATTAACGTAATATTAAGACATATAGGGTTAGATATACTTTTAGTAAAAATTGTTATTTTTTGTATAATATGGTATTATGTTGGACCAATAATTTATAATTGGTTAATTAATCAAATAATAACTGTTCCTAACGAAGGAATAAGGATAATATATAATCCAATACAAGCAATTATTGAAACTTTTGAAAAATTGGTGTAAAGTGACATAAAAATACATATTTTTCATGTTTATTTGTTAATATTAATATGTTATTATAAAGTAGTCGTAAATATTAACAAAAAGGAGAGACTATGAAGAAATGTATTCATAAATCTGTT
>CAZMXJ010000004.1:0-8455 GCA_964570235.1 uncultured Clostridium sp.
TTTTCTATTTGCTTACTATTTGAAAGTATTACTTTATCATTATATATAAATAATGGACTACTTTCTTCTACTTCTATAGTTAATATTCTTCCAAATCTCTTTTTTATTTTAACTTCATCTATTAGGTCATTTTTCAATAGCTTCTTTTTCATATTATATTTAGTAGTAAGAATAAAGCTAGGATAATTTCTTATCCCTGCAATATCAATTATTTCTTGGTCAGTAAGATACTTATTACCTACTACAAATATATTATTTATTGGCGCTACTACAACCTTATATGTATAAAATCCAATAATATAAAATAATAATAATACTATTAAAATATTTACTATCTTAATTTTTTTTACTGCAACCTTAGTTTCTTCCTTTTCATTCTTCTTCATATATTACTCCCAATTTACAAATTCTTGTTCTATTTTTAATTCTACTCCTGTTTCTTCTTTAACTTTCTTTTGTACAAATATAATTAAATCATGTATATCTTTTCCAGTAGCGTTTCCTTTATTTATTATAAAATTCGCGTGTTTTTTACTAACTTCTGCTCCACCAATTGAGTATCCTTTTAATCCACATACATCTATAAGTCTCCATGCATAGTCATTTTCTGGATTTCTAAATACACTACCTGCAGAAGGAAATTCAAGTGGTTGAGTCATAAGACGCTTTTGTCTTCTATCTTCTATTAATTCTTTTATTGCTTTTTTATCTCCATGTTTTAGTATGATTTTTGCTCCTAGGCATATATATCCTTTATTTTTTTGTAAAAATGATGATCTATATTTGAAGTTTAAATCTTTATTATACATAGTAATTATTTCTAAATTTGGAGAAAGAAGTGTAACTTCACTAACAATATAACCCATATCTGACTTATATGCTCCTGCATTCATGTAAACTGCTCCACCAACAGTTCCTGGTATACCTGTTGCAAATTCCATACCAGTAAGTCCTAGATTAGATACTTTCATCGCAAGAGATATTAGACTATGTCCTGCTCCTACTTTAACAACAGTATCGTTAATTTCACATTCATTTAGTTCAGATAATTTAATTAAAACATCTTTATATGGTTCATCTGAAAATATTAAATTTGAACCATTTCCTAATATTTTAAAACCAATGTTTTCATTTCTTAATAATTCTAATAATTCAATTAATTTATCAATTGTTTTAGGTGTTACAACAACTTCTGCAATACCACCTGCTTTATATGTAGTGCATCTTTTTAAAGAAACGTCTTTTTCTACTTTTCCAATTTTTCTTTTTTCTATTTTCTCTACAATATCCATAAATTATCTCCCACTTACAATTTTATGTATTAAATCATACATTTTTGATGCACTATCATTAATACTCATCATAGATAAATTACTCTTCATCTTTTTTATTTTTTCTTTATCATTTAGTGTATTTTCTACTACATCAACTAAATTCTCATTTAAATCTTTTTCTTCTATTAAAAGGGCTGCTTCTTTATCAACTAAGCTTTTAGCATTCTTATACTGGTGATTATCTGTAACATATGGGCTTGGCACTAATATAGATGGCACTTTATATGAAATTATTTCACTAATAGTAGTCGCTCCTGCTCTTGTAACCATTAAATCTGTTTTTTTAAATAATCTTTTTAAGTTATTTACAAATGGTACAATCTTAATATTTTTAGATAGTTTTAATGTTTTAAATTCATCATAATAATTATTGCCTGTTACAAATAATACTTCATAATTTATACCTTTAAATTTTGGAAGTATATCCTTCATCTTATCACATACTACTTTAGAACCAAGTGAACCCATAACTATTAAAACTAGTTTTTTATCATTACTTAGTCCAAATTCTTTTTTATCAAATTTAAGTGTTTTATCTTCTTCACTGCTAGGGTTTCCAGTATAAACTACCATTTTAGCATCTACCTTAGTATCTTCAAATGATATAGCAACCGCATCTACATATTTTGATAAAAATTTATTAGTCATACCTAGAATACTATTTTGTTCGTGAATAATTGTTTTTACCTTTAACTTTGATGCTGCATATACTACTGGAGCAGTAACATATCCACCTACTCCTATTACTATATCTGGTTTAAACTCTTTTATTATTTTTTTCATTTCTTTAATTGCACAAATAAAGTATTTTATAGTTCTAAAATTATCTATTGATAATTTTCTATCAAAACCTCTTATTTTAATACCATGATAAGGAATATTATACTTAGGTATTATATCTTTTTCCATTCTATCAGTAGTACCAACATATAATATTTCAGCATCTTTATCCTTTTCTTTTATCTTATTAATTATAGATAAAGCTGGATATATATGTCCTCCAGTACCTCCTGCACTTACTATTACACGCATAATATCACCTCATATTTTTATAAATACTTACATGTGTTTTTCCATATTTTCTATACTTAATTAGGCTTAAAGAATCATAATTTTCTTCTAAAACCTCTTCTTCATATTCACAAACTACAATTCCATTATCATTTAAAATATCATAATTTAATATCCTATCGATAACACTTTTTATCTTAATCTTTCCATATGGAGGATCTACAAATATTATATCAAACTTAATATCTTTTTCACTAAATATTCTTAAACTATTTACATAATCATTATTAATAATTGTAGAATTATTTTCACATTTTACTTTGCTGATATTATATTTTATTGTATCAATCGCACATTTCATAGAATCTACAAAATATGCATATCTACTCCCATTACTTAATGATTCAATTCCAAGTGAACCGGTACCCGCAAATAAATCTAGACATATAGAATTATCTATATATGGATTAATCATCGCAAAAATAGATTCTTTTACTTTATCCATAGTAGGTCTTATTCCATCAATATTATATCCTTTTAATTCGCATCTTCTATATTTTCCGCTAATTACTCTCATAATTACTCCTACATACTTTATTATTTATAAGTTTATTTATTTCACTATTTAAGTAATAAATATGATAATCAAAAATATTTTGATTAGAAATATATTCTCTTACTATTTTATTATCTCTACTAATAGTTATATTTTCATCAATTATTTTTTTTCGCAAACTTATCATATTTTTAACAAAATCAGTACTATTTAAAACATCTATTAATTTATCAGTTTCTAAAATAACATTCATCATATCTTACTCCAACACTTTAAGTATGGACTCTACTAAAGAGAGTCTTTCACTTATTTTTTCTATTTTATCACTAGTATTTAATTTATATCTATCTTTCATCTCTTGTGTCATTTGCTCTAATAATAATGGATTTCTATTTAATATTTTATACCAATACGAATTTTCTCTTAGATATCTATGTAATAATTCATTATTAAATATTTTATATTGTGTATTTAAATCCATTAATCTTCAAACCTTTTAAATATTGGTCTAGGTTCATAAGAAGGTGTAGGATCTTCTTTTTTTACAAAGTCTTGTAATAATTTTATTCCTTTTTCAATACTATTTAAATTCTTTTTAACACTATCCATATTAATATTTTTTATTCCATTGATAACACTATTTAAATCAGTATTTGATACACTTTTATACTTAGAAAATACATTATCATCGTCCCCATACATATCCCACAATTCATATAATTCTTGCCAAGAAGTAGTTTTATTTTGAACATAAGTTGCAAAAGAGGGATACTTTTTTACAAATAATTTAAAATCTTCTTTTCTCTCCATTATACTCACCTATAATATTATATTCGAGTATAAATTCATTTTTACAACTATTTAATATCTTTTAAAAAGTCATCAATAGTTAAAATTTTATTATCGATTTCTTCTAAAGATATTTTTTCTTTAATAACAGGTTCTTTTTCAATAATTTCTACTTCATAAATTGAACTATTTTCAATACCTTTTACTATAAATGCATCACTTATAGATTTAGTAATACTAGATCCTGTACTTAATCTATCCATAATAGGAAGTTCTGTCGCTTTTAATATATCTATATCATTATTATTCTTAATTCCTAATAATTCTTTGTTCTTTAACTTGAATACTTTTAAAACTTTGTGAGGATTAGTTTTAACTTCTCTAAGTACTAGAGTACCTCTTCTTGCTCTTACACTTCTTTCAATATCAGATATTCTTAATCTTTTACCTGTACCTTTATCTGTAAGTATTGCAATGTTTTCATAACTATCATCAAATAATAGTCCAGATACTACATAATCATCTTTTAGTTTAATTGATTTAACACCTGAAGATTTAATACCAGTTATAGGAACCTCATTTATATTAAATATTAGGGAATATCCAGTATTTGTAGTAATTAAAACATTTGGATATGCTTCATAACTAACATTGGTTACTAAATCATCATCTTTTAGTTTAATATTGACTACAGGTTTAGAATACCTAGATAATTTGTAATCTTCTAGTTTTGTTCTTTTAATCATACCATACTTAGTAAATGTAGTTATGTAAATGTCTTTATTAAAATCATATACTGGCATAGATGAAACAATTTCCTCATCTTCCTTAAGTGAAATAATATTACTTACATGTTTACCTAGTTCTTTCCATTTAGCGTCCGGTATTTCATGAACGGGAAGATATAGATAATTACCTAAATTAGTAAATAAAAGTAATGTATCAACTGTATTCATTTCATATAAACCAATTACATAGTCTCCTTCTTTTACTAAAGTATCTTCATCTTTACTAGACGAAAAGCTTCTATTAGATACTCTTTTAACGTATCCTCCTTTAGTAACAACAACCATAACATCTTCTTTTGGTATCATCATCGTTGGATCTATATTTATTTCTGTTATTTCATCTTTAATTTCTGTTTTTCTAGGAGAGCCATATTCATTTTTTATCTTTCTAAGTTCATCTTTCATAAATGCTTTTAACTTTTCTTCATCACTCAAAATTCCTTTTAATGTATTAATAATTATTGATAAATTCTTCATTTCTTCTTCTAATTCAGTAATATCTGTATTAGAAAGTCTATATAATTGTAATTCAACTATAGCTTTAGCTTGTCTTTCAGTAAAACCAAATTTACTAACTAAGTTAGCTTCACTATCACTTTTATTCTTACTACTTCTAATTGTTGCGATAACTTCATCTAATATACTTATAGCCTTTATTAAGCCTTCTACTATATGCATTCTAGCTTCCGCATGTGCAAGATCAAATTCATTTTTCTTAATAGTAACTTCTTTTTTATGTGCAATATAAGCATCAAGCATATCAAGAATACCTAATAATTTAGGTCTTCTATTTACAATTGCAATCATATTAAAACCATATGAAATTTGTAATTCTGTATTTTTATATAAATAATTAAGTATTAAATCACTATTAGCGTCCTTCTTAACATCAATAACTATTCTTATACCTTCTCTATCAGATTCATCTCTAACTTCTAATATTCCATCTATCTTCTTTTCAATTCTTATGTCATCTATTGCTTTTACAAGTAATGCTTTATTAACTTCATAAGGTATTTCATCAACTATAATTTGTGTTTTATTTTTTGCATTTTCTATTCTTACCTTAGACTTAATAATTATTTTGCCTTTACCAGATTCATATGCTTTTTTTATTCCATCAATTCCTTCAACTATCGCACCAGTAGGAAAATCAGGGCCTTTTATTATTCCCATAATTGTATCTAATCTAGAGTTAGGAGAATCGATTCTATGAATAGTCGCATCTATTACTTCTCCTAAATTATGAGGAGGTATATTAGTCGCATAACCTGCACTTATTCCTGTTGTACCATTTACTAAAAGATTAGGAAATCTTGCAGGAAGTATAGTAGGTTCAAGAAGTGAATCATCATAGTTAGGAGCAAATATAACTGTATCTTTGTCGATATCTTTAAGCATCTCACCAGTTATCTTTGAAAGACGAGCTTCTGTATAACGCATTGCGGCAGGACTATCACCATCTATAGAACCATTATTACCATGCATATCTACAAAAGGAGTGTTACTCTTCCACCACTGACTAAGTCTTACTAAAGCATCATATATAGATGAATCCCCATGTGGATGGAATTTACCCATAATATCACCAACACTTCTTGCGCTCTTTCTGTAAGGCTTATCAAAGGTATTCTTCTCTTTATACATAGAATATAGTATTCTTCTTTGAACAGGTTTTAAACCATCTCTAACATCAGGTATTGCTCTATCTTGAATTATATACTTAGAATACCTTCCAAATCTTTCTCCCATTATCTCTTCTAAAGAATATTCATATATTTTGTTTATTACATCTTGCATATTTTTCACCATTAAAATTATAACACAAAAAAAAGAAAAAGCCAAAAAAGTGGCTTAAAATATAATAAATTTGTCTTTTTTATTGTTATTTAAACTTTAACTACTAATATTTTTTACTATTTTAATTAATTCTTCTTTCTCATCTTTTATCTCAAGATCAAAGTATATATCATTTAACTTAAATATAGCTCTATAAAAAAACATTATACTACTCCTTATGAACTACAAGTTCTAATCTTATATCCATTTTAATTTCAATACTATTATCTGTATCTATTCTATAAATTCTACCATTAATTAAAGCATCTAAAACACTATCTTTTGAGTGTTCATATCTATTATTTGCCAACCAGTATTGGTTAGCTACTGCATCAGCATTACTATTTCAAAAGAAAAAGAAGAAGCTACATTATTTATTTATAAACTCGTCTTAATATTCTTATATGTTCATTGGGCAAATTTGAAACTGCATCATTTTTTTCTTCATCATTCATTCCGTATAATGCTTCTGCTACTGACCCAACGATACATGCATTAGTGTCAGTATCTCCACCCATTAATAAAGTCTTTCTTATTGCATCTTCAAACGAATTCGAATTATATATTGCATAAAGACAATTTCCTAATGTTTCATGACATGTAGTATTAAATTTAATAAATGGTTCATATTTTACAAATAAGTTTAATTTTTTTAACACTTCTTCTTTAGATAACCCATTTCTAAAATAATAAATCATTAAAGCAATAATAGTAGCACTTCTAACTGCTTCTTCTGAATTGTGTGATGGTATCGTAACCAACTTTGCATTTTTAATTACGTCATCTTCTGTATCAAATAAATATCCTACAGGAGATACTCTCATCATTGCACCATTACCTATACTATCATCTCTTCCAATTCCTTTTGCCCATTTAATAGTCCCAGGAGAAAATGATGTTTTAAAATAAGGCTTAAAATTTGGTCTATAATTTTCATATTGTAAAATATATTCTTTTAATACTTCTCCATAATCTTTGTTATTTAAAATCGCATCCATTACTGCAATTGTTTCTATTGTATCATCACTATAAAATGATTCTTTTGTAATTAACTTTTGAGGAGCAATGCCTTTAATTTCTTTTAACTCTGAAAATTCATACACGCTACCTGCTTTGTCGCCATATATTGCTCCCAACATTATTACACCTCCAAAATTTATCTCTATTATACCATAAATATTTTTATTTCATTGCAAACTTCTTTATATCTTTTTCTAATTCTTTTAAACTTTTGCCAGGTGTCGGTAAATCTTCTGGCATTGTACCTCCAAGTTTCTTAATACTATTTCTTATCTCTTTTCCTACTTCATAATGAAGTAAATTAGCAGTATACTCATTATCTACACTTTCTCTTCTTAATTTAGCATCTGTTTGTGCAATTCGAAATATATTATCTGCCAGTTCTTCACTACCCATAATCTCTCTTAATCCATATTGAAATCCATATATAACATACTCATTCTCTTCATTAAATGAAGGTTCATAATGCATGTAAGCCAAATAAACTTTATTAGTTTCTATACTAATATCTTCTTCATATTTATCAACTATTTTTAAATTATTAGTATCTATACTTGAATTTTCTACCATTTTTTGTAGTTTTTCTGGTGATAATTGTCCTTTTATCCAGTCATTGTAAGAGATTTCACCACCACTTCTACTATAACTAATGTTTTCACTATCAATATTCCCCTTTATCATTTTCAAAATAGTTAACTTACCATATGTATATGTACTAACAAACTCATTTGTCTTTTTATTTATATTACTAACTCCATCTATTGTATCAATTTTTACTAAAGCAATATAATCACTTAAACCCTCTATTATACTAGGTTCTGATAAATTATATAACATGTCGGAACTTGTTAAAACATTGATTACCTTATTCTCTTTATCAATTACAACATCACTAAATTTATTATTATTAAAACTATTTTTACTATTTATAAAGTTATAGATACAAATAACAGATACAAGTAACAATATTCCAATAATTACATATAATATTTTCTTATTGTTCATTTAATATTCACCTCTAATATTTAGTTCCTGAATAAATGAAAAAAGTTTCATAAATTATTTATTAAATTAAATAAACTAATACTTAAGTGATACCATCTTTAATAAATATCTTC
>CAZMXJ010000004.1:8465-17111 GCA_964570235.1 uncultured Clostridium sp.
ATACTTGTATCTACAAATATCTTCTTGCGACTCTAAACAAATAAGCAACTAAAATATAACTAGTCAGGGACATGGGATATAAAAAAAGAAGAATTACTTTTCTTCTTTCTTAGTAGTTGCCTTTTTAGTTGTAGTTTTCTTAGTTGCTGATTTCTTTTCAGTTTTTTCTTCAGTTTTCTTTGCTGAAACTTTCTTAGTTTTTGTTTCTTTAACTTCTTTAGTTTCAGTAGATTTCTTTTCAAGTGCTATTTTAGCTGGTTTATATTCTTTACCATTTAAAGCATCTTTAGCTATTATAACTAAATCGCTGAATGCTTTTGGACTATCGATTGCAAGTTCTGATAACATCTTTCTGTTTACAGTAAGTCCTGCTTTATTTAATCCATTTATGAATTTAGAATAACTAATTTCATTTTCTCTACAAGCAGCATTGATTCTTGTAATCCATAATTTTCTAAAATCTCTCTTCTTTTGTCTTCTATCTCTATAAGCATATACTCCTGAATGTAATAATTGCTCTTTAGCTGTCTTATATAATCTGTGCTTACTTCCAAAGTATCCCTTAGCTTCTTTTAAAGTTTTCTTTCTTCTAGCTCTTGCTACAGTTCCACCTTTAACTCTTGCCATAATTTACCTCCTAGTTATATTTTACAGTTTTTAATCTCTTTGCATCTGATTTACTTAAAACTGATCCTCTTCTGTTTTTTCTGTTTGCACTTGCATTTTTCTTACCAGTATTGTGTCTACTTCCTGGTTTACCCATTGCTATAGTTCCACCTTTACGAACCTTTAATACTTTTTTTGTACCTTTATGTGTCTTAATTTTTGGCATAATCTTTCCTCCTTATTTTTTTGGTGCTAAAACCATATATATTGACTTAAATTCAAACTTAGGTTTAGACTCAATTTCACTAACTTCACTTAATGCTTCGGCAAATCTGTTTAATACTTCTTCACCTAACTCAGTATGTGCTAGTTGTCTTCCTTTAAATCTTATCGATGCTTTTACTTTATTACCTTTTTGTAAATGTTTAAAAGCATTATTAACTTTTGTTTCAAAATCATGTTTATCTATTGTAACAGATAATCTAAATTCTTTGACTTCAAAACTAGTTTCTCTTTGTTTCTTATCATTTTCTTTTTGCTTTTTCTTTTTCTCATATTTATATTTCTTATAATCCATTAATTTTGCAACTGGTGGATTAGAAGATTCATTGATTAATACAAGATCAAACCCAGCATAATCTGCTAAAGTTAAAGCATCTTTCTTTGATTTTACTCCAAGTTGTTCTCCTTTTGGCCCAATAACCAACATTTGATTACATCTTATCTCCCCATTAATTAGAAGATCTCTTTCTTTACTTGCTATAGTAAGCACCTCCATTAAAAAAGTAGATACAACGTATCCACTTAAAACTCATAAATAAATATATTTACTTTAATTATATTCATACTTTATGGCTTTATACCTAGAACTATTCGCTCTCAGGTGGATGTGGATACATCTCTTTCCTTTTTTTATCGAAATAATTATATTATAAAGATATGCATATGTCAATATCTTTTATTTTGATTTTGATAAATTTTTGAATTTTTCTTTAAAAACAGTGTAAATCATACCTTCACTATTAGTTCCTTCTAATAAAACATCATCAAAAGTATTTGTAATAGTTACTCCATTTAAAATAGCATAACTTAAATCAGCATTATAAACCTTTTGTGGATCTAAAGATACTCCTTTAAACTCTGAAAAATCAAATCCAATTGCTAGAAAACCATCAAATGATATTCCTTCAAAATTAACTTTTTTCATTAATTCTGTAGGAAATGCAAATGTTTTTTTGCCTTCTTCATCAATATTAAACAATATTATTTCTGCTATATCACTTCTTAATCTTAATCTAGCAGGAGCTCCTTCATAACTTTCTAATTCTTTCTTTAATCCATTTCTTATAGTATTAATTACATCAATTTTCATAACATATTCCCCCCTTAATTGCTTGTTATAGTACCATAGATTTAATAAATTGTCAATTAACTAGGTTATGTTATTTATTGCAATCAGTACAAGTATTTTTATTAACTTCTTTTATCATATTTGTTAACTTATTTTTTAAATCACTTACAGCATCTTTATTCCAGTAGTCTTCTGGTTTTTCAAATCCTTTTGTATCATAAGATGTTTCATCATCAAAACCAATTATAATTCCTTCTTTTACTGCAATAACTGCTGGTACATATACTCGTTTTTTGCCCTCATTATCATATCTTAAATAAAATTTAAGTAAATTAACTATTTCTTTATATTCCTCTGTATCATTTTTTCTGTCTTCTAAAATATTGAAATAATATATTTTATCTAATCCATTCTCCTTAGCAACTTCATTTAAATAAGGAACATAAGCCCTGCACCAAGGACATTCTGGAAAACCTAAATAAACAACTCCTGTACCATTTCTTAATATATTTATTATTTCTTCTATATCTCTATAAACAAATACATTCTCTGTATCAACTGAATCATATTCTCTACTAAATTTAACTGAATCAATAACTGTTACATTTTCTTCATTATTTTCTATAACTTCATTATTACAATTATATTTAAGATTCCAAGAGCCTATACTTATACTTTTATCACCATTAAGAGTATTACATTTAATCACTTTATATCCAAGACCATAATATTCTTTTGAACCACCATCCCATATATCTGTCCTAATCATAAATATAGGTTTTTTAATTGTCTTGACACATATAAAGTCAGTCAAAAACATGAAAGTCCATATTCCTAATACGATTAGTATTACTTTAATCCACTTTTTCATAACACACCTCTATTTTTTTATCTTATAATCATCTTCCAAAGAAAATTCTACATTTTCTTCTATCCATTCTTTTCTTGGTTCAACCGCATCTCCCATAAGTATACTTACCCTTTTTTCTGCGAGTACTGCATCATTTATACTTACTTTAATTAAACTTCTTTTTTCTGGATCCATTGTAGTGTCCCATAACTGATCAGCATTCATTTCACCAAGTCCTTTATATCTTTGAATATTTGTATAACCTGTTCTTTCCTTTAATTCTTCATTGGTCCATAAATATTCACTTTTGCCTTTAGCGTAATCGAGTTTATATAAAGGAGGCATTGCTATATAAAGTCTTCCATCTTCAATAAGTGGTTTCATATATCTATAGAAGAATGTGAGTAAAAGTACTTGGATGTGTGCTCCATCATCATCGGCATCGGTCATAATTATTACTTTATCGTAATTACAGTCTTCTATATTAAAATCGTTTCCTACCCCTGCGCCTATTGTATATATCATGGTATTTATTTCTTCGTTTTTAAATATATCTTCTAATTTTGCTTTTTCTGTATTTATTACTTTACCTCTTAAAGGTAATATTGCTTGAAACTTTCTATCTCTCCCTTGTTTAGCACTACCACCTGCAGAATCACCCTCTACTAAGAAAAGTTCATTCTTTTTAGGATTTTTTGTTTGAGCTGGAGTTAATTTTCCACTAAGATTTCTCTCTTTTTTTGTTCCACTACTCTTTCTTGCTTCATCTCTTGCTTTTCTTGCAGCTTCTCTTGCACTCTTTCCTCTTAGTGCTTTATTAATTATATTAACAGCAATTTCTTTGTTTTCTTCTAAGTAAAATTCTAACTTTTCACTAACAATACTTTCTACAACATTCCTTGCAATTGGAGTACCTAGTTTACCTTTAGTTTGACCTTCAAATTGAAGTAAATCTTCTGGTATCTTAAGAGATATAACTGCAGTTAATCCTTCTCTTACATCGGTCCCTTCAAAAGATTTATCTTTGGCCTTTAAATAATTATTCTTCTTGGCATAATCATTAAAAACCCTAGTTAATGCAGTTTTAAATCCTACCTCGTGTGAACCTCCATCAATTGTTTTAACATTGTTAACAAAAGATACTATGTTTTCTGAATAACTATCTGTATACTGCATAGCAATATCTACTTCTATTCTATCTTTTAAACCATTAAAATTTATAACTTTATGTAGAGTTTTCTTATCTTCATTTATATATTCAACAAAAGATTCTATACCGTTGTCATAATGAAATTTTTCTTGTTTCTTATCTTCTTCATCTATAACTTCTACAGTTAATCCTTTTAATAGAAAAGCGCTTTCTTGCATTCTTTCACATATTGTAGTAAATGAAAATGTGGTTGATGAGAATATCTCAGGATCTGGCATAAATCTTACTGTAGTACCTGTTCTATTGGTATTACCAACTTTTTTAGCAGGTATAGCTACATGCCCTCCATTTTCAAATCTAACGAAATATTCTCCACCATCTCTTTTACTGGTTACTTCCATCCATACTGATAAAGCATTAACTACAGATGCACCTACACCATGAAGACCTCCAGATACCTTGTATCCTCCTTCTTGAAACTTACCACCTGCATGAAGTACTGTATATATAACTTCCATCGTATTTTTACCACTTGAGTGCATTCCAACAGGAACACCTCTTCCTTCATCAGAAACAGATACGCTTTTATCACTATGAATAATTATCTTAATATAATTTCCATATCCGTTAATTACTTCATCCATAGAATTATCTACTATTTCCCATACAAGATGATGAAGCCCTCTTTTATCAGTAGAACCAATATACATACCTGGTCTTTTTCTAACTGCTTCTAATCCTTCTAATATTTTAATAGAACTTTCATCGTATTTAACTGCCATAACTATTCTCCTTTATATATATAATTTATTTTAACCTAAAAATTATCTTTGGGCAAGTTCTAGGGAAAAAAAGTATAAAATTTGTGTTTATATTTTAAAGAACAAAAGTCAAAATTATTTGACCTGTAGTTCGTGCATTTCTGCACTTCCTACATATTCTTTTACATTCTTGACTACTTGAATAATATGTATCTATTTGTAAACATTTCTTTTCTTTCCATTTACTTTTATATGTAAGTTGTCGTATTAGTTCATTCCAACTTGCATCATATATTTTCTTTGAAAGATGTTTGTTTTGAAGCATTTTATTTATCTTTACTTTTTCTCTATTATTGCTTCCTTTTTGTTTTTTTTAACCACTTGTTTAATCCTTTTTTCTTTTGTTCATATTTTCTATTAGTAATTTATTCCAAATGTTTAGATTGAACTTCACTATAAGATAAAAAATACATCTAATATGTAATTAAATGTATTTTATTTAATGATTTTCCTTTTTAATGTTTTCAATACTCTATAACACCAAAACATAAATTTATAAATATAATAATTAAACTTATTATGTGTCAAATCAAATTCACCTATAAGTTCTACTACATCAGAATTAAAACCTCTTTTAAAATCAAATAATCCATAATATTTAGATTCTTTTCTAAAATCTCCATCAATACCATAGAAATTTAATTTTTTATAATTATCCATCTTTGCATATTTAATAGCTTCCCACTGCATCATATATTGAGCTCCATATCCCATAAACTCTTTATATGATCCACCAAAAAGATATACTACCTCACTTCCATATGAAATATATAGACCAGCTGATATTATAGGATTACTTCCGTATTCATTCATTTCATTATCCACTTGTTCTATTTTTTTATTAAGTGATTCTATTTGACTTTTAAATTCATTTACTTGATTTATCTTGGTAGGATTATTAATTATATTATTAATTCTATTATCTAATTTTTTAATATCATTAATATAAGATTCTTTTGCTTTCTTCAAATCTATTTCTGCAAAAAGTATCCGAATCATATCAGATTTTTTTAATTCTTTAAACATCATTTGATAATAAGAAATAGGTCTATCATCAAATCCTCTTCTAGATGATGTATGAACCATAATATCTTTAAATTTTTGTATATCATCGTAGCATGCTTCTTTTATAGTTATAAAATTTTTATAACTTTTGTTAATCATCCACCTAGTTGTAGAACGCATTTCTTGAAGTAATTGTTCTTCACTTTTGTTTTCTAAATTTAATACTGATAACCATCTTGGTTCTAAATCTCTTTTTTCATCAGCTTTAATATAAAAACCATAATGCTTATATCCTAATTTTTTTAAATAATTAACTAATTTATCATTGTTTTCAGAAATTATGTTACCATCTTTATCTCTTTCTTGGTATGAAACATAAGGATTTATTTTTAAAAATAGTGCATTATTGTCTTTTAAAAATTGCTTTAATTTATCTGTTAACTCTTTCAATAATTCAAAATCGCTATAATCAACAATAAAACCTCTTGGTGAATAATATATTTTCTTATTCAGTATTGGTACTCTTTGATTTAAAACAATTAATGCTGCTTTAATTGTTTTTCCCTTTTTTAAGCCTAAAATATTCATATTCCAATTGGTTTTAGATTTAAACTTTCCCCACTCTACACTTTGAAAAAACAATGTATTATCAAATTTTTTGATAAATTTATTATATTCACTTTCTGATATTTCTTCTAATTTCATAATCTCTCCTATATAATTAATTGCTTAAATTTTATTTTAATATGTAAAACATATATTATTCATCACTTTTTGTTCCACATTTAGAGCAATATTTTCCTGATAATTTTTCCCCACAATTTGTACAATATCCGTGTGATACTTCATTATCAAATTTATTATCTTCTTCAAATATACCCTTTATATTTGGATTAAACTCGCTGTTCCCAAATGCAAGTATAGGATAAAAAACTATTGGTAGTAATATTAATCCTATCATAAATAAAGTATCTTTATTAAACTTTTTTGCAGTATTTATTGCTATTATTATAGGTAAAACTATATTTATACCAGGTATAAGCAAACATACTAGTATCCACATAGGAATATTTAAAACACGCAATTTTACAATAATATTATATATTGGTATAATACCTTCCCATCCTTTTCTACCCATCTTTTTAAATAATATATAGTTATATATCATTTTAAAAATATATAATATACTTGAAAAAAATAATACTATTAGTATAAAAGACAATACTAATCCAAAAAATGTATCAAACATATAATAATTATTACTTGGTACATCATTAAGATAATATTCATAATTCATATTATAATCACCTCTCCTATGTATATTATAACAATTTTATTTTATTAATGCCAATTAATTTGTTTTATTTACATAAAATTGTTGATTTTTTAATGTATATTTGTTAAAATTGACTTGTTTAAATGATGGAGGTGAAATTGTGCCAAACATTAAAAGTGCTAAGAAACGTGTAAATGTTATCAAAAGACAAACTGAAGAAAATGTACCAGTTAAAGGAAGTATGAGAACTGCTTTAAAGAAAGCTGCTAAAGATTCTTCAAATCAAAACTTAGTAAATGATGCTATTAAGAAAATTGATAGTGCGGTTAGTAAGGGTGTTATTAAAAAGAACACTGCAGCTAGAAAAAAATCACGTCTAATGAAAAAAGTAAATTCGAAGTAAAATGTTACTTCTTTTTTTATTTTTTAATATAATTATAGTATAATATTAATGGTGATGATATGAAAATACTAAAATTTATTGTAGTCGTGCTGACAATATTCGCATGTTCTGTATTCGTGTATGGATATTTAAATGAGAAAGAAGTACTTAAAACGTTAGTTAGTTATTATGAGAGAAATCCATCTACATTATATACGAATGAATATACTAAAGATGTAAAAATTGATTTTGTACAGTTAACTACTGATTTTGAGGCTGATAGTAAGCAAGAATTATTAAATATTTATTATACAATTATTTCTTCTGGTATGAATGAATTTACATTTTATTGTAGTAAATATTATGAAAATTGTATTTTAGATGTAGTTAATATTAATGATGATACTAATATATTATCTCAAATGAATAATTTTGTTAATGTATTTAATAGTTTTAAAAGTATTAAGACTACTTATACTACTAATGGTAAAGTAACTCTATATGTAGATAGGATTTATGATAGTGATAGTATTTCTATTATTAATTCTAAAATGGATGAAATTGAAAAAGTTATATATTTAAATAGTATAACTGAATATGATAAGATTAAAGCTATTCATGATTATACAAAATATAATTTAGAAGATGAAAATAAATCAGGTACTGATTCTTCTACTGCTATTGGAGTATTTTTTAAAAATCTTGCTACGTGTAATGGATATACAGATGCTGCTGCTCTACTTCTTGATAGATTAAATATACCTAATGTTAGGATTTCTAATGAAAATCATATATGGAATCTAGTTTATATAAATAATATGTGGCTACACATGGACTTAACGTGGGATGATCCAGTTAATAAAATGAATAAAGATATTTTATCACATGATTATTTTTTAAAAACGACTGTGGAATATGATGATATTGGGAAAACAAAACCTGATAATCAACATAATTTTGATAGAACAATATTTAATTTTGTAAGTTAATAAATTCATATAAATATAGTAAAAGCACCAACTAATCAGCTGGTGTTTTAATATACTTTTCTACTTCATCTATTGTTTTTTCAAAATCTTCAAAATTAACATTAAACCATTTAACATTCATTTTATTATTTATCCATGTATATTGCCTTTTTGCATATCTTCTTGAATTCCTTTTAATCAGTCTAATTGCTTCTTCAAATGAAATATCCCCTTCAA
>CAZMXJ010000005.1:0-1661 GCA_964570235.1 uncultured Clostridium sp.
TCTCCATATTTTCTATTGCTTTAATCATTTTTTCTTCAGTTTGTTTTATAATAGTTTCCATAATTCATCTCCTTATATCTATATTATATCATTTAGTTTGAAATAATGAAACATAAATTAAAAAGTGCATAAGCACTTATTTTACAAATTTTTTTATTATTGCATCAGCAATCTTTTCGCTAGCATGACCATCACCATAAGGATTAGATGCTTTACTCATTTTTTCATATTCCTTTAAATCAGTAAGTAACCTCTTTGCCTCCTTATAAATTGTCATCTCATCAGTTCCAACTAGTTTTAATGTTCCTGCTTTTATTCCTTCAGGCCTTTCAGTTGTATCTCTAAGGACTAATACTGGTTTACCTAAACTTGGAGCTTCTTCTTGAATACCACCAGAGTCAGTTAATATAATATAACTTTTATTTTGAAAATTATGAAAATCAAATACCTCTAAAGGTTCAATAAGTTTAACTCTATCAGTATTTCCAAATACTTCATTAGCTATTTCCCTAACTTTTGGATTTTTATGAATTGGATATATTACCTTAACATCATCAAACTCATCTACTATTCTTTTAACAGCTTTAAATATATTTCTCATAGGTTCACCTAAATTTTCTCTTCTATGAGAAGTTAAAAGAATCAATCTCTCATTATCCTTAACCCAATCTAATTCATTATGATGATAATCTTCTTTTACAGTGGTACTCATTGCATCAATTGCGGTATTACCAGTTACATATATTTTATTTTCATCTATATTTTCTAATAATAAGTTTTCCTTACTTATTTCAGTTGGTGCAAAAAACATATCAGTCATACAATCAACCATTTGTCTATTCATTTCTTCTGGAAATGGACTATACTTATCGTTTGTTCTAAGTCCAGCCTCAACATGTCCAATTGAAACTTGATTATAAAAAGCCGCTAAAGCACCTGCAAATGTAGTTGTTGTATCTCCATGCACCAAAACTATATCTGGTTTACTTTCCTTTATTACTTCTTCTAGCCCTAAAAGTGCTCTTGATGTTATCTCACTCAAAGTTTGTCCCTGCTTCATAATATTTAAATCATAATCAGGTTTTATATTAAATGTTTCTAAAACTTGGTCAAGCATCTCTCTATGTTGTGCTGTTACACATACAATGCTTTCTATCTCATCCCTTTTTTCCAATTCTTTAACTAGAGGAGCCATTTTAATAGCTTCAGGTCTAGTCCCAAATATACTCATTACTTTAACTTTGTTCATTTCCTACTCCTAACTATATATTAAACTATATATTAATTCTGTCAAATTCAAAATAATCAAATTCTTTAAAATATTTATCACTAAGTGAAACAATAACTACATACTCTCCTTTTTCCTTAAAAGAGTATTCAAATACTGGGCAATTATTGGTTACAGAATATAATTGTGCACCATTCATGTAAACAAACCACTTAATATTGCTAACAAAATCATAATCAATATTCACCTTAAATGTATATTTTAAATTGTCTTTTTCAACTATGTGATTAATAACCTTTGGTAAATGCAATTTTGAATATTTTTGAACCACGGTGTCATTGTTATTTTTTACTATTTTCGCTAATATTCCATTAAATGTTTCACCATATTCTGACTTTAAATTAGTAATTTCTGCATTAGTTGCTGTAAAGTT
>CAZMXJ010000005.1:1671-11973 GCA_964570235.1 uncultured Clostridium sp.
TCACCCGTAAATTGAAATTCAGAAGTTATTTTTTTGTTACTTGTATATGGCAATTTAATTATTTCATTATCTTCCTTAAATACATAAATAGAATGTTCACATAATGAATTAGAATCATTAACTACTGTTAAAATATTATTATCATATTTTACTTTTACTTTATCAATGTCTGTATTTAAATAACAATTTTCTTCAATATTTATACAAACTTCATTATCATTTTTCTCTAAAGTTATTTTATCTGATTCAAAATTATTAACTTTTACCTTGTGTTTGTTATATATATCTATCAATGTGAAAAATGAATAATTATTAGATTTCTTATTATATTCTAACGTTTTAGTCTCTTCATATTTTCCAAAACCTTTAGTATTTATTGAATAAGGTTCTTGTTCAAATCCACTCAAAACTCTTAATTTATCCACTTTATTTAATTGGATAATATCTACCTTATAATCATTATTATTTAATTTAATTGTTGTACTATTTTTTTTAGTATTAAGTAGTGAAACATCATTACTTAAATGAAAATATTGCACATACTCATTTTCTGATTCTGAATAAATATTATCATTAATTAAAATACAATCTAATTTTCTTATATAGTATATATTTCTATAAATTCTTATGTCATCAAATATATTACATACTGCACATACATAATCATAATCTTTTTTTATTTGGTATCTAATAATCTTAAAATATCTTCCATTTCCACTTGCTTTTGAATAAGTTCTATTCTTAACAAAAATTGTAGAATGTGCAGGGATTGATTCCATATAATCTTTTATTTTATCCCTATAAACAAAATTATACATACCTGGATCTATAAAAACATTATGTTTTTTAGTATATAAACATATTGATAAGTCATCTAAATGTTTATGAATTCTTGTAGTATATCCTGCTTTAAAAGATAACCAAGTAGAATTTTGAAAATCTTCCTGATTAAAATGCTCTCTAAAGAATATATACCCACTATCAAAATGCTTTAGTAATGCTGTAGGTTTAGTTCCTTCTTTACCATATGACAATATATACCTTAATGTTTCATTGCTAGTAACGAATTTAGGAAACCCTTTTTCTCCTTTTGAATCACCGAAAACACTTCTAGACAAATCCGGTTTCAAAGAATATATAATATAATCATCAATTTTACTTATTTTACTATTAAACTTTTCTATATCCTTGTAATTCAACTTTCTCAAGACCTCTAAGCATGCTTGAACATTTTGATATATAGAAAAATGATAATCTGTACTATTTTCTCTATGCACGCCATCCGTACAAAAACCACTTTCTAATTGTTCATATAACCTATTAGCTACAAATGTAACCTTCTCTTCCGACTCATTTAAAAAATATAAAGCAATTAATAATGATTTATCTACAATAATACCATGATTGTGATTCTTTTGATAATATTTATCTCCCATCAATTTATCAACTGCATCATTTATTAATGTAATGCATTCCTTTTCTACATCATTTTTTAAGTTTTCATTTATTATTACTGACAGAAAAAATATTAAATTTTCTATTCTTTCTGCCTGTGCATGATCATTATATAACATTTTGTTATTAATGCGTTTATAATTAGAATTAAATGATTTTATAATTTGTTTACACATATCTATATAATTAACATCTTTTTTTACCAAATATGCTCTTGTTAATATATATACCATTCTTAGACCATAATAATAAAGATAAAATGTATTCTCATTATCCAATTTTTTATCAAATTCCCAAATTATTTTATTATTAATATTAAATTTTACTTTTTCTATATTAAAACCAAAACTTGCCTCACCATTCATAATATCTTCCGATATTTTTTTATAATTTAAACTATAATTAGTAAATAATTCTTTATAATTTTTGATATCAATAATATCAATGTTATAGTTAGAATCTCTTTTATGTAAATTATTTACAAATTCTTTATCAATTTTAAAAGTCTTTATAATCAATGAATTATTATACTTAAATAATTCTGTATTTTCATAAACTTTTGCGATAATTGGTGTCTTTGTAGAAATATAGTCTGCTAATTTTGAAGGCAAGTATGGATTAATACTTCCTGAAAAATCAATATCATTTAGAAACAAATAATCCATCTTAGAAGCAATATTTAAAAATTCTAAATTAGAAACTTGATTATTAATTTTAAGATTTTGAGTTGACTTAAGTTCGGTTCCTGAAGTAAATACATGAAGAACTACATTTGGATTTTCTAATAGCATCATTAAATCATCTTGGTTTCTATTAGCATAAAATGTTCCAAAATACCCAATGTTAATCTTTTTATCATCTAAATTATAGTCCGAATTAATTATCTTACAATAATTACTATTTATTATAGGATGATTTAATACTAAACTTTTTTTGCAGACATCATAATTTTTAATTCTTCTAGTCATATATTTCATCTGATTATTATTAGTAAAAATTATCTTGTCAGCATTTATAAATACATCATCTTCTAAATCTTTCCAGAATGTATTAAGAAATGCTTCTTCTCCGTCATATTTTTTTGCTACAGCTCTTTTATTATTGTTTGTATCTTTATATACTGGATCTGAAAACTCAGCATACCATATAGTATTAGGATGAGTTTTCTTATACATACTTGCAGCAACATGGGATCCTGCCCAAAGGCTCCTTGAATATATGTAATCATATTCATTATCTTTGACAATCTCATATGCATTTTTACCCCATAAATATTGACTCTTTTCATTAAAATATGCCCTTGGTTCAGTTGTTCTAATTATATTAGTATATTGGTATTGAGCATAAAACATTTGATAATATCTATCTGTAGGCCTATTACTAATCATATTGGCATGAACTACATCCCAATTAATAATATCGTCTTCAAGTTTGCTTATCTGAGATAACCTTTTAGAAGCCACCATAGAAGATGCATCAATGAATGGAGGAAAGTTATGACAAAAAGCAATGCCTTTTTTTAAACCTAATTTGCTCTTATTGAAAAATAACAAATTTTTATTCTTTACTAATTTGATTACTTCGTGCTTCTTATCATCCTCTAAATTATTATAATAACTTAGTAACATATTATATTGTGAATTTATTTTATTTAAGATAAATCTTTTTGCTAATAAATCATTGTAGTCTTTTAATAACTCTTCTTCGTACATTGATATATGTTCTATTCGATCTAAAATATAAAAATTAAATTCTTTATCTTCGTCTGGCCTACTACGACTGTTTTCCAAAACTCTTCTTACATACCCTTCTTTACTATTTATACTAGATATTTCTTTTTGAACATTTATTTTTCTAACATTTTTTACCCAAAACCATATATCTTCCGTATTGGATAAATCAAATTCAGTAAAATCAAATGCTTTATAATACTTTGTAAAATATATTTTCCCACATATCGTACAAAATAAGCTCGATAACTCAAAATAATCATTTGTTCTATTTGTATCCATTTTCTTTATAACTTCATTTATATATGTTTTTTCATCAATATTTCCATTTCTATAATCATATAATTTACTAATTATCATTTTAGTTTTTCTTTTTGATTTACATAATAATTCCTTAAAATAGTTATTTGTCAAAAAATCATCATCATCTAAAAATGTTATATATTCTGTATTGCAATGTTTTAATCCAAAATATCTAGCATAAGAAACCCCCTTAACCTTTGTATATACTACATTAATATTTTTATTATCTTTATATTTATCTTTTAAAGATAAGTAGTATTCCTCATCATCACCATTAACCGATAAAATTACTTTTATCCTATCCTTTTTATAGTTTTGATTTATTACTGAGTTAACAGCTTCATCAAGATAATCAATTTTTTTATAAGTTGGAATTACAACTGTAACTGTTGGATATCTATTTATTGAAATTGCAATTTTTCTAAATTTATCAAAAGTGTGTTTTTTAAACCTTAAAAATTCATTATATGCTCTTTTATATTCCTTGATAAAAACTCTCTTTAATTTTCCAGGCAATACTCTAGGATGTTTAATATAATACTTAACTTTATTTAACATAAATATACTCCCTACTCATATAATTTTTTTATTTGCTTTACTATTGTCTTTGCTTTTTCTTTTTCTTTTGCATCCTTTACCATTTTTAATTTTTCTAAATACCAATTTTTATAAAATAATGAAAATCTTCTATCCTTATATTCTTCTAATAAATTATATCCCTTTAATTTTTTTACTTGGTATTTTTCCATAATCAAAAATTTCTCAAAAAATTTCTTGCCTATATTATTAACAACAGAGCCAGTCCTTGCGGCATAATAAATATGAATTGGTTCATTTAAATAATAAACTTTTTTTGCATTTATCATCATTTCTTGGAAGAAAAATGAATCTTGGCCAGCCGCTCCCACTGGATTAATAATTTTATTGTCTAATACAAATTGTCTTTTGATTACGCACGCTTGTATACTATTAGTTTTAAAATTTGTATTAATTAATGTTTCTTTTGGACTAGTTATTTCTTTACTATTCGAAAAATATTTAAGTGTACTTTCTTTATCACTTAGTTTAATAATATATCCATAAGCAAAATCATATTGTCCCTGATTAACTATTTTCAATAACTTTGAATATCCATCGCTAATTGCTTCATTATCTGGATCAAGAAAAGTTATATATTGGCAAGTTGCAAGTTCAACACCTTTATTTCTGGGCCTTGAAGCACTACCACTTCCCTTGCCAGGAAAGAAATATGTTTTAACATTTGAATATGTTTCCTCAAGTTCATTTATTATATCTTTTGTTTCATTATCATTTGAGCCATCATCAACTAATATTATTTCCATTTCATCAAAAATGCTACTTCTTAATAGACTATTAAAACATCTATATTTTAGATACTTTCCATTATTATAGATTGGTACAATTACAGATAGTTTCTTCCCCTTATCACTTACATTTTTAACACAAGTAATTTGAAATGGATCTATGCTGTATCCGGTTCCTTCTATCATACCTTTTTTAATAATAGATTTTATATTATATCTTTTTGCATCACATACGACTAAGTCTAAATTTTTTGAATTATTCACATAATTATGATTAATTCCTAATATTTCATTATCTCTAATTTCACTTGCTATTGTAATAAAATCAGAATCTGTATACTTAAATGCATTAACCATATCCTCTAAATAATTCTTTTTATATTGAATTTTAGTATCAAAAAATGCAATATAATCATAATCCTTTAAGTTAATCTTATTTAATTCATTAGCTTGTATAAATTCCTTGTTTAAATAAGTTTGAGAGTCAAACATACTCCTTACTTTAGAATCACTACTCCTAGAGATAACTAATACTTTTTTATCTTTAGTAATATACTTTTTCTCATCAATACATTCAAAGATGAAATTTAATTTATCATATACAGTATGATTTGACATTACATTTCTAATTCCATCAACTTGCATTTGATAAATCTCAACATCACTATATCCATTTAAAATATTGGATACTTCAACTGGCGTCTTCGCAATAAAAATATTAGGGAATTTATTACTTACCGCTATACTATAGTTTGAAATCATTAAATTTCCAATTGCTTGTAACTCATAAATCCTCATTGCACACATTGTAGGGCTATATTTAATACTATTTAAATTTAATGCCCAATCAAATAATTTGTGTGTTTTTTGCAATAATGAGTGTTCAATAGGTGGAACAACATATTTATAATATCTATTTGGAAAGTCATATCCTTTAATATAGTAGTTTCTATCAGCTACAATTAGATTTTTGCCAGACATAATTGTTCCATCAAATAAAATTTTTGTATCAGTACATCTTTCAGTATACCTAGGAACCCAACTCCCAGCAAAAAAAACTGAATCATTTTGTTTAAAATTTACTTCTTTAAATCCAACTGGATTATGAAAAACAGGATTTACACCATAATCTAGCAAATAAACATTATTATTTTTTGTCTTACTCTTATATTTATCAACCATATCAGAATCTGTAGTAAAGATATAATCTGCATGCTTTGCAATTGGAAGAAATAAATCAAAATTGCTTGGATCTTCAATTGTTTGAAATATTGTCTTTTTGTTTAAACTTTTTGCATATTCTAATACTTCTATTACTTTGTTTCTACCGGTTTCAGTTGACATACCACGCCAATCGTTATTTTTCATTCCCTTCCAACAACTTACAAATAAAACCATATCAACATTATCAACTATTTGCTTATAGTCTTTATAATCAATATACACAAGATTAACAGCATCTTTATAATAATTAAACATATACTCATCTGTTATAATACCAATTTTTGCATCTAATTTATTATAATAATTAGATCCATTAGAGCTTGGAATATTTTTAACAATATTCTCCAAATCATTGTAAAATTTAATATTTTTATTTAATCTATGCATAAAAATTCTTTTAACTTTGTTAGTAATGGTATATAATCCATTATCAATCAATCTAACTTTTACTCTCTTTGCGATTTTTAAGATTGGATAACAGAAGCTTTTTATTCTATTTTTCATAATACTTTCACCTTATTTTTTTATACTTTCCATATAATCTTCATATGCTGATATAACTTCTTCTGTATCCCCAAAAGCCATTAACTTCCCCTTATCAATCCACATCGTTTTGGTACATATTTCTTTTAATGTACTAGTACTATGTGAAACTATTAAAACAGTTTTCTTTTCATCTTTAATTATTTCTTTTATTTTTTCATAACTCTTAGCTTTAAAATTAACATCACCAACACTTAAAACTTCATCAATTAGTAATATATCAGTATCTAAAAGTGCTGTAATAGAAAATGCTAATTTTGAATGCATACCACTTGAGTATGTTTTTACTGGTTTATATATAAAATCTCCTAATTCTGAAAATTCTATTATTTCTTTTATTTTACTTTTAATTTTTTCCTTAGAAAATCCTAAAAGTAATCCTGATAAATATATATTCTCATATCCAGATAATTCTGGTTTAAAACCTAATCCTATTGATAATAATGCTACAGAATTATCTTTTATATCAACACTACCTATATCTGGTGAAAAAATTCCAGCAATAGTTTTTAATAATGTTGTCTTTCCACTTCCATTTTGCCCAATAATTCCAACTACACTTCCCTTTTCAATTTCAAAGTTAATATCCTTTAATGCTTCAAAAACTTCCCTTTTTCTAGATATTTTGAATATGTTAGTTTTAAGTTTAAATGACTTCATTGTCTTATATTTTATTGTTAAATTTTTAACAACTATTGAATATTCTTTTTTCATCTTACATCACCTTTGCATATGAATTTTCATGTTTATTTATCAATCTTACAGATAGAATTGAAATTAGTATTGCTATAATCACCCAATAGAAATATAATTCTAAATTCAAACCCTTTTGATACATAAATACATTTCTGAAATCTTCAATGATATATGCCATTGGATTAACTCTCATAAATATATCATATAAATTATTAGGAAGTTTATCTTTTATTGAATAAAAAATACCGGAAAGATAAAACATTAATCGTAATAATACTTGAACTATATTAGCTAAATCCTCAATAAATACTCCAAAATGTGCAAAAATATTTGAGATTCCGAACGAAACAAGTAATAATAAAATTAATAATGGAATTGAATATAGTACATTAAATGATAATTGTACTTTGTAAAATATAGCTAATACTACTAAAATTCCAATTGATATCAAGAATTTTATAAAATTTACATATATTTTTTGAACCACTAACATATACTTTGGAATATATTTTTGAGATATTATAGATTTATTTCCTGTAATTATTTTTACAGATAGCATAACATTTTTGTTAAAAAAATTCCATAGCAATAATCCAGACATAACAAAAACTGGCAATTTTTCCTGATTTGACTTAAATATAACATCTACCATGAATACATATACTAACATAAACAATAATGGATCAAGTATCCACCATATCCAAGTAAGATATGAATTTGATACTTCACTTTTTAATTCAGCTTTTGCTGAATATAGTGCAAATGGATTATATTTCTTAAACTTTTTTATAAATTCTTTCATAAAATACACCTATCTTTCATATTATTCATTATCAATTATATCTTAACTTTGTTTAATTAGGAATATAAAAATTTACTTTTATCAAACTAATGATAAAAGTAAATTTTATTACAAATGATATATTTTATCATCATCAAAAATATTTTGAGTATCAAAAATAACTTTATTTTTAATTTTATCCCAATTGTTTTTTATTTCATCATGTTTTACCATTATAACTATTAAATCAATGCTATCCAAAAATTCATCAAAGTTATGATATTGATTCTTAACTATATCTTTTTTAATATAAGGATCGTATACTTTTAAACCTTCTGCCAAGTGTTCTTTTTGTGCCTCTAATAACTGTAATGTTGGGCTTTCTCTAAAATCGTCAACATTTTCTTTATAAGTTAGTCCATATAGTCCTACTTTTTTATAATCGCTAATTCCCTTTTGTTCCATTATTTCAGAAATGCGCTTTAAAACAAAACTTGGCATAGAATCATTTACCTTCATAGATTCACCAATTACCTTAGTTAGCATAGGATAATCTCCTACTAAAAACCAGGGATCAACTGATATACAATGTCCTCCTACTCCTGGACCTGGATTTAATAAATATCCATTCCATCATGACTGCATATTTTAGCAAGTTCATTAGACAAAGCTATATTAACAGCTCTAAAAGTATTTTCAACAACTTTTGTCATTTCTGCTGTTTTTATATCAGTAACTATAACATCTCCTGTTGTTGTCTTTCGATAAATATCAGCAATTTTTTCGCCAATTTCTTTGTTATCTGCGCCTATTGTTCTAGAATTATGCTTTAATTCATACATCATATTACCTGGTATTATTCTTTCAGGAGCATGAGCTAAATAAACTTTTTTATTAATTAATGGTTTAATTTCCTTTTCAATAGTACCTGGGGATACTGTTGATTCGATTACAATTATAGTATCTTCATCACAAATTTTCAAAACTTCCTTTACCGCATTTACAACATAAGTAGAGTCAATCTTTTTTGAAAATTTATCATATGGTGTGGGAACCGATACAATATACACATCTGACTTTTGATATTCAGAAACAAATTTTATATTTTTTGTCTCTATTGCCTGATCAAATAACTCTTTTAGACCATTTTCTTCAAAAGTTACTTTTCCCTCATTTAAAGACTTCACTAAATCTTTGTTATAGTCTATACCAATAACTTCAAACCCTGCACATGCCATTGTCAAAGATGTTGGTAAACCAATATATCCAAGACCTACTACACTTACTTTCATTTAAATCACCTCACAACAACCTTGTAGTGGAAAGCTTATACACTACTTTTGCATAATTTTATATCTAATCAGTTATATTTATTAAAAAATAGAAAATTTCTTAATAAATATATAATAATTACTTGGTTTTTAATAAACCTTTCATACAAATAAATTATATATTAATTATTTACTATTTTCAACAATTTTACTTTTAATTACTAAAAAAACATATTTAAATAACTTAATTTGTCTAAATATCCTTTTAGGCTCTTTAAAAAGCCTATATAACCACTCTAACCCACATTTTCTTATAAAAATTGGAGCTCTATTAATATTTCCTGATATTACATCAAAAGTTCCACCAACCCCCATAAATATATTTGCATTAATTTTATTCATATTTTGATATATCCAGTACTCTTGTTTTGGTGTGCCAAGCCCAACAAATAAAACATTTGCATTACAATCATTTATCTTTTTTATAATTTTTTTTTCATTATTTTCATAACCATTCTGTATTCCAACTATATTAATATTAGGATACATATCTACTAACTTTTCTCTTGCTTTAATAATATTTTCTTCACTTGCACCATATAGAAAAATTCTATAATTCCTTTTATTCGATAGATTACAAATTTTTTCAAACAAATCTATTCCTGTTATTCTTTGCGTAATGTTTCCTTTTAAAATTTTTGAAGCATATACAATACCAATACCATCTGCGATATTATAGTCTGCACTATTAATTATTTGTTTTAGATATTCATCCTTTTTGGCCTTCAGTATTTTTTCGGGATTAATTGCAACTACAAAAATTTTTTTGTTATTTTTCAAATCATTATTAATTTTTTCTTCTAAATCTTCATACGATGTATTCGTAACTTTTATATCTAATATTTTTTCTTCCATAAATTCTCAAATTACCCTACCTTTTTGAAGCAATCTTTTTTCTATCTATAACTACACTA
>CAZMXJ010000005.1:11983-14589 GCA_964570235.1 uncultured Clostridium sp.
CTAGTATTTAATACAAAAATAATAACTATAGATAAAAGTATTCCATATAAAATATATCCTAAATATCTATTATGAATAACATAGACTATTGAGGCAAGTGCAAATAAAGCATCAACTAAATAGATAATCAAAACTGCTTGTACCTCAGTAAAATTTCTATTTAACAACTGATGATGTATATGAAAATTATCTGAATAAGTAACTTTTTCTCCCTTTATAGTTCTTCTTATTATTGCAAATAATGTATCTAATATTGGAATCGCAATTAATAGAAGTGGTACTATTAAGGATGTTAATGTTACATTTTTAAATCCTAATAATGCAATTACTGCTATTATAAATCCTAAGAAATTACTTCCAGAGTCTCCCGCAAATATTTTAGCCGGATGGAAATTATGAAGCAAAAATCCTAGTGTAGAGCCTAACATTACAAAAGTAAGAACAAAATCAAGCCCGTGTTTCCCTTGCATTGTAGCAATAATACCTATAGTTAGAAAATATATTGAACTAATACCACCAGATAATCCATCAAGGCCATCTATAAGATTCATACAATTTATACATCCTAGTATAAAAAATATAGTAATTGGATATTTAAATATTCCAAAATTTACATATAAACCAAATGCTGATAGTTCTTTCAATAAAATACCACCATATACTGCAATAACAAGTGCTGCTAATAATTGACCTGTAAATTTAACTGATGGTTTTAACTCAACTACATCATCTACAATTCCTGTTATAAGAATTATAAAGCTCCCTATTAAAATAGAATTCATTTGTGAACTTGGTGTTCCAAATAACATATATCCAAGTAAAAATCCAAAAAATATAGCAATCCCGCCAAATTTTGGAGTTGGTTCTTTATGAATATGCCTTCCTCTTGGTATATCAACTGCACCTACCTGAACAGCTATTTTTTTTATAAATGGAATAATTAAAGCAACAAAGACAAATGGAATAACAACCATTAAAACTATTTTTACTAATAATTCTTTTGTCATATAATGCACCCACTTCTAACCTTCAAATAGTATTATAACAAAAAACAAAAGTATTATCTACTTTTGTGTGTAATTTTATTCATAAATTAGGTAGCTATTCAATTGCTTTATTATAATCCTCTTCATTCCATATTGTAATACCTAATTCTTGTGCTTTTGTATATTTGCTTCCAGGATCAGCACCTACTATTACAACATCAGTCTTTTTACTTACTGAAGATGTTACATTTCCACCATTTACTTCTATTTTTTCTTTTATTTCATCTCTTGGTACTGATAGAGTTCCTGTTATTACAAATGTTTTTCCGTATATATTTGGATTATTACTAGACTCATTTTGTCCTAAATAAGTCATATTTACTCCATATTCTTTTAATTTGTTAATTTCATTAATATTCTTTTCATCTTTAAAATAATTAATAATACTATCTGCAATAATATCTCCTATATCTCTTATATTACTTAATTCTTCTTTTGTAGTATTAATTAAATCATCAATATTAAGATAATGTTTTGCTAAAATCTTTGCTGTTTTACTTCCAACTTGTCTTATTCCTAGTCCAAATAATAGTTTTTCTAATGAATTCTTTTTTGTATTTTCTATAGCTTCTAACATATTATTTACACTTTTTTCTCCATATCCTTCTAATTCCATTATAGATTTTTTATATTTTGATAAATCATATATATCACTAATAGTTCTTATATATTTTAAATTATATAAGTCTTCAATTATACTTTCACCAAGTCCATCTGCATTCATCGCATCTCTTGATACAAAATGTATAAGAGATTCTATTTTTCTTGCTGGACAATGTTCATTTTTACAAAAGTAATCAGCTTCATCATCTTTTTTTACTAAATATGAATCACATATAGGACATTTTGTAATCATCTTAAATTCTTTTTCTTCACCAGTTCTTCTTTCTATTTTAGGTCCTAAAACTGCTGGTATAACATCTCCTGCTTTAATAATTGAAACTATATCTCCTATCTTTATATCATGCTCTATTACATAATTTTCATTATGTAATGTTGCTCTTTTAATAGTAGAACCTTGTACTTGAACTGGCTCTAAAACAGCATTTGGTGTTACTTGACCAGTTCTTCCAACAGTAAATATTATATCAGTAAGTTTTGTAAGTACCTCTTGTGCTGGAAATTTATATGCAGTTGCCCATTTAGGATATTTTGCTGTAAATCCTAATTCTTTTTGATCGTTTAAGTTATTTACTTTAATAACAATACCATCTATTTCATAAGGAAGAAGATTTCTATTTGTAGTTTGATAATTTATAAACTCCATTACTTCATCTATATTATTACAAACTCTATTATTTGGATTTACTTTAAATCCTAATTTTTCCATAAATTTTAATGCATCTTCATGTGTTTTTATTCCATATTCAGTTGGATTTGGAAGATGATATATAAATGAATCTAATTTTCTTTGCGCTGCTACTTTTGAATCTAATTGTCTTATTGATCCAGCAGCTGCATTTCTAGGATTCTGAAGTAATGGTTTTCCTTGTTCTTTTCTTATTCTATTTATATTTTCAAATACTTTTTTACTCATATAAATTTCACCACGAACTTCTA
>CAZMXJ010000006.1:0-8230 GCA_964570235.1 uncultured Clostridium sp.
CATTAATGGAATAATATCAATACCATTTTCCCAACCGGCATAGGTTGATCTTGTTGTTTTTAAACTTTGGGCAACTTCTTTTTGAGTATTATCAAAATATTCCCTAATTTCTTTCATTTTTTCATATATCATAAGTACCACCTCATAATATAATTTTCTCAAATAAAAAAATAATATTAAAAAAGTGTCGGGATATTACCTAAAAATGTGATATACTTATTAAGAAAGGAGCGATTATTGTGTGTAAACTTGATTTTGAAGATTATATTACTATTACTTTTAAGTCTTTATTAATAACTTTAATACTTACACCATTAATTATTGGTTCAGTCTATCTTATTGATATGAATATTAATATTTCCAATATTATTTGTAGTATTAGTGGAATTCCAAAGGATTTAGCTTTAACAGTTATGAGTCCTGGATTTGGTAATGAAATTATTTTTTTGACTACGGTTTTTGAATTTGGTATTATCTTTTATGTAATTAATAAATTTACAAAAACAAAATTATTTAACACTGTTTATGAATTTATTTACTATTTATAATTTATGTTATAAATAATAATTTTATGTGATACAATAATTTATATAAAGAACCGTTATTATTAAAATTTATTAATTTTTGAAAAGAGGATGTATATATGATAGATATCAAATTTAAAAAGATTTATGAATTATCAAAAGAACTTCAACAAAAATACTATAAACAAGACTATGATAGATTATTGCAAATAGACAACAACATTGGAACTTTTGATGAGTATGTTGAACATGAGAATAAAAAACAAAAAAATATATCTTCTGATATTAATAAAAATTCAAATGATGCTTATATATCAAAAGACATTATTCAAAAAGATAAAATAACGTTTAGATTGTATTTAATTCATTATATACATAGCGATCCAACTATGTTGGATGAAAACTATCATGTGCTTTCTTTAACTGAAAAAGAAATTTTTGAATATGGGGCTACTGTATCATTAACAAACGATAGTGGCAGTTATGATATTAGTGGTGTATTTGGAGGAATAGAAGATAATAAAGAAGATGCTATTTTGAAATATAATGCATTAAAAAATATGATAGAAAAAAAATCAGTAATGGAACTTTTAGAGAAGATGGAAAAGTCAATTTTGGAACAATTAAATGATTAAAAATGCTTTATTTAAGTGTTGGCACAAATTGTACACAAAATGACATAAATTGGTCATGAATTGTGCTTGACTTTGTCTTGTCAAGTGTTATAATGTAGTAAAATGAGTTAATTATGCAAGGAGATAACTTTATTTCTTTGTTTTTTTATTTCATTTTTATAAAAAAATGTTGACATATTTTCCTAAAAATATTAGAATAATAAACAATTAATTTGAAGTTATTGGTAGTTTTGCTATCTTTAACGAATTTATATTTAATTTTTTAGGGTAGAAGAAGCAGTATCAATTTCTATTTTAAGATTAGTTACTGGATTTCTTCTCCCTTTTTTTAGGAAATGAGGTTGACTATATGAATTACAACAAAATTGTTTATTCATCTAAAATTAAATTTAGAGATGATGATTTTCGTGAAGATTCACTTGTTTTAAATGTCTCTGAAAAAAATATGTTAAATCTTATTAAGAGAGAAAGTTAGGGTTTTGCCCCCAATTTTCTCTCTTTTATTTTAAGAAAGGGTGGTTACTATGGATTTAAAATTAGAAAAAAATATTCAAGATGAATTTGCTGACAATTTTACATTAACAAAGGAAGAAATGGTAATATATGATATACCTGCTACTTTTGAGAAAGTTGTTGAAAAATTAAGAGAGTTAAAAATAGCAAGAAATAAGTATATTAATGGATATCATGTACGATTAACTCCAAATTATAGACCAAGATTAGAACAATTTACTCAAAATATTTCTGATCCTGTTGGTAAAGCAGTAGAATATAAATTAGATAATGAACAAGAATATAACTTATTTAATATTCAACTGAACAAATTATATTCTATTATGTCAAAAGAAGAAAATGCTTATATAAATGATTGCTTACTATGTGGCAAATCAGAATCATCAGTTAAATCTAAATTTGATATTCCTAGAAGAACTTTTGATGTAATAAAGGATAGTGCAATAGTAAGATTTGGGATAGTCTTTAACATAATAGTTTATAAATAATAAAATTGAAGTAGTAGCCATTGGAGTCGTATTGACTCTTTTTTTGTGCATTAAATTACGAGTTTATAGGGATCTCGTTAAAAAAAACTAATATTTAAGAAAGGAGTGATAAACTTGAAGTATATTTTAAAAGTTAAATTAAAAATACCATAAACACTTAGTATTTGAAAAAATTTTAAAAAAACTCTTGCAAAATTTCATTTTTTAAGTGATAAATAGAATAGTAAAAATCTTTTATATTTACCTATTTTTAGCCATTATAAGAGATTTAAGGGTAGGAGTTGATATACTATGAGAGAAATTTTTAAAGGTCGCATTAAATGGATTATTTTGATTAGTGTAGTAGTAGTTGGAATAGGTATTATATTTACATTAGTGTTTAGTGATTCCAATAAAAATTATGATACTAAAGGTAATTCAAAAATTACTTCTGATGTTAAAGAAGAGTTAAAAGAAAATAAAGAATTAGAAGAACAAAAAGTAGAAGAAGATAAGGGAGAAAAAAGTATTGATGTTGTAGAAAAAGAAACAACTACAAATAACACTCCAAAAACTAATGATAAAAATAGTTCTTCAACTAATTCTAAACCTAATAATGTAACATCAAGTAATAAAACTAATACTAACTCAAATCAAACAACGACTAATAACAATAATAGTGTAGATTCTAATACGAATAGTAATTCTAATAATAATATATCAAATAATGCTGAAACACCAAAGCAAGATTCACCAATTAATAAACCTAGTGAGGATTTAACTAAAATTGCTAACCCAAATGACTTTTTTTATTCAATAACTGGTGGTAATGTTGAGTTTTCAACTAATGCAGGTTGCATGAAAGCAGGAGAAGACATTGCTTTTATAGATGTAGTAGATATTCAGTATTTTAGATGTTATGAGGTAACTTCAAAAGCAAATACTATAATGGGTTATTACTTAAATATATTTTGTGAGAATGGAAATTGTAATTCAAGATACAAATCAATGATTAATATAAATGATTATGATTAATCTATATGCACCTAGAAAGGTGTATTTTTTTTATAAGGAGGAAGATGAATACAAATGAAAATTAATTTAAAGAAATGTGCATTAGTATTAGCACTAACAATTGGTGCGTTTATTGGTGTTCAAAATGTTTATGCAGCCACATTAACAATGGAAGATTCAGGCTATTTTTATGATAGAAATAATGCAAGTGGAAATGATAGACACTCATGGTATTGGAGATTATACACTGTAGATGGGCAAGTTGCATATTGTATTGAGCCAGGTACTCCAGAGGGGACTTCAATGATAGAAGGAAATTGGTCAAATACAGGTTTATCTGATTCAATAAAAGAAAGAATTACATTAATTGGATATTATGGTTATACTTATCCAGGACATCAAACTTTAAAATATCGAGCAGCTACACAAGGAATGATTTGGCAAACAATTATAGGTAGTGGTTATGTAAATTTTTCTACTGAAAGATGGGGAGCAGGAACTCAATTAGATATATCTGCAGAAACTGCTGAAATTGAAAGATTAATAGCTACTCATTATACTAGACCAAGTTTTAATGGCGGAACATATAATTTACAAGTAGGAGAAACTATTACACTAACTGATACAAATAATGTACTAGGAAATTATGATATTTTGGTAAATGGTGCAGATTATAGTGTAAATGGAAATAATTTAATTATAAAACCTACTATAAGTGGAACTATCACAGTAAAATTAAAAAAGAAAATGCCTTATTCATCAAATTATAAAATATTTTATGGAGATGGAGTTCAGAATATGATGGTTGCAGGATCGACTGATCCGGTTGTTAGCCAACTTAAAATAAATTCATATTATGGACAAGTTGAGATGAACAAAAAAGATATTGAAACAGGTTCTACTGCTCAAGGACAAGCGACATTAAAGAATGCTATATATGGAGTATATAAAACTGATGGAACATTAGTAACAAAAATTACAACTGATGAAAATGGATATGCCATAAGTGATTCGGTATTAAGTTATGGAACATATTATTTACAAGAAATAAGTGCTAGTAATGGATATGAAATAAATAACGAAAAGATTTTCTTTGATATTAAGGGAAAGAGTCTAGTTAAAGCCGAAGATTCAAAAGAAACAGTAGTAAAAAATTATATAAGCATATTGAAACAATATGATTTTGTAGATGGTAACACTACTTTTTTAAATGCTGAAAAAGGTATAAAATTTGAGATTTATTATCCGAATGGAGAAAAGTTTGATGAAATAATTACTGATAAAAATGGTTATGCAACTATTAATCTACCTTATGGAGTATGGAAATTTCATCAAGTAAATTCAACAACAGGATTTGAAAAAATTTATGATTTTTATATTACAGTTGATTATAATTCAGAAAAAGAACAATATTATAATATTTTAAACAATGCTTTATCTGCTTATTTACAAGTTTTTAAAACTGATGTTGAAACAGGAAAAACAATTGCTCTTGTTGATACTACATTTAAAATCTATAACAAAGATACAAAACAATATGTATCTCAATATGTGGGTGGAAAAGTATATAGTGAATTTAAAACTGATAAAGATGGTAAATTTATAACTTATCTTAAATTGGTTGCAGGAAATTATACTTTATATGAAACATCTAGTCCAAAAGGTTATTTATTAGATGAAAAAGGTATAGATTTTACTATTGGAAATGATACGCATTATTCATATACTACTTATGGACCATTTATTACAGTTTACTTTAATAATAGTCCGATAAAAGGACAAATTGAAGTTATAAAGGATGGGGAAGTTTTCACAATAGAAGATGGAACTTTTAATTATAATGAGAAAATTACATTAGAGGGTATTGTTTATAATATCTATGCTGATGAAGATATTAAATCATCAGATGGAACTCATATTTATTATAATAAAGGAGATTTAGTTGGAAAAATTACTACTAATAAAGATGGATATGCTATAAGTGAGAAGTTACCATTAGGAAAATATAAAGTAGTAGAAGTAAAAACAAATGATGAATATTTACTTGATGAAACTGAATATTTTGTAGAGCTAATTGAAAAAGATAATAAAACAGCAATTGTTTATAGTTCTATTAAAATGACTAATACTTTAAAAAAGGCAAAGGTGGAAATAACAAAGACTGATCTTATCAATGGAGATGTTATTCCTAATACAATTTTAGAAGTATATACTGAAAATGATGAATTGATTTTTACAGGAAAAACTGATAAAGATGGTAAAATCATTATTGATGGATTGAAATTAGGTAAATATTATATTTTAGAGAAAGAGGCATCATTAGGTTATGTTATAACTAACGAAAAAATCTATTTTGAATTAAAAGATAATGGAGAAATAGTAAAAGCCGAAATGAAGAATAAACCTATAACATCAACAGTAGAAATAACAAAAATTGATGTTTCAAATAGTGAGCCATTACCTAATACTATTATTGAAGTTTACAATGATAAAGATGAATTAATTTATAGTGGTAAAACAAATGAAGAAGGTAAAATTGTAATTGAAGAATTAAGGTATGGAAAATATTATTTTATAGAAAAAGAAGCACCAGAGGGTTATCAGTTGAATAGTGAAAAAATGTATTTTGAAGTTCTTGAAGATGGATCAATTATAAAATGCACTATGACAGACGAAAAAATTGTAATTGAAGTGCCTAATACTTTGAAAAATGATTATATACCATTTATCATGTTTGGAATAGCAGTTATAGGAATGGGAGCAGTTACTTATGGATTCATCAAAAGTAAAAAAACAAAGAAAAAATAAAAGATACTCATTAATAATTTGTATGGGTATCTTTTTATTCTTTTTAGGTACATTATATTTTATTTATAATTACTGTCAAAATAGAAAACAAGATATTCAAGAAAATCAAATGATAGAAGAATTTTTTGAAATTACAAATGAAGATGCAGAAGAAATAATAATTGAAGAAAATGACAAGGATCAAGAAATTGTTATTCAAAAGGAAACAGTTAATTATATGGCAATATTAGAAATACCTAAAATAAATTTAAAAAGAGGACTATTTGATAAAAATAGTTCTAATAACAATGTGGATAGAAATATTTACATATTAAATGAAACTACTTTACCAGATGAGCAAATGAATAGTCATATTATTTTAGCAGCTCATTCTGGTAATAGTTATATATCATTTTTTAGAAACTTAAAAAAATTAGATATGAAAGACAAAGTTTATTTTTATTATAAAGGTGTTAAATATAGCTACGAAGTATCTAATAAATATGAAATAGAAAAAACAGGAACGACTGAATTAAAACAAACTAATACATCTGATATTACACTTATTACATGTATTAGTGGAACTAATAAACAAGTTGTTTATGTGGCAACATTGATAGATAAACAAAACTATTAAAGAAAGGAAAACTTTATGGAGAAGGTTGCAGTATATGCTAGTTTCAAAAATCATAACAGACAATCAATAGATTATTTTTTAAGGCAAATATCAGATTGGTGTCTTATGAAAAATTATGATTATACACTCTATTTTGATAAAGTTCAAAATCGATTGGATTTGAATAGAAAAGAATTAAATAATTTGAAAGAAGACATTGAAAATAAAGAATATTCAAAAGTAATTATAAAAGACATAACTCAGTTATCTAGAAATACTATTTACAATATAAATTTTTTACAATTTCTAGAAGATAATGATTGCAAAATAGAAAGTATGGATGGAACTGATTTAAGTCTTTATAAAAAAATCTTTGATAGGTTTAATAAAAATAAGGAGGAAAGAGAAAGATGAAAAAGAAAGAAGAAAAAAAGAATAAACAAAAGAAAAAATTGTTATTGTTATTAGGTATTGGAGTTTTGACTGTGTTAGGTAGTACGATTGCATATTTTACAACAAGCACAGATATAACTAATTATTTTAAAGTTGCACTATATCAAAATGAAATTGTAGAACAATTTATTTCACCAGATAATTGGACTCCGGGTACAACTACTGATAAAACAATAACTGTAAAAAATACCGGTAGTATTGATATGGCAGTTAGAGTAAGTTATACAGAGGAATGGACATCAGCAAATGGATCTAAATTAAGTTTAAAAGATTCAAATGGCAATGTGGCATCAATCATTAATTTTAATGAAGGTTGGACAAAAAATGATGATGGTTACTATTACTATGGATCAAAAGAAAATATGAATAGAGTAAAGCCAAATGATATAACTACTTCATTTATTAGTGGAGTAACATTTAATCAAAATATTAAATCAAGTTTAAAAGAAACAAAGTCTGCTGATGGACAAACAATAACTTATACATCAACCGGTGATGGATATGACAACGCTACATATAGTTTAACAATCAAAATAGATACAATTCAATATGACCAAGCAAAAAATATTTGGTAATTAAAAGGAATGATTTTAAATGTTGGTAAAAATAAAAAATTGTATATTTAAAATAATATACATTTTGGTAATCATTTATTTACTTATTTTTGTTCCAACTATATGGGGTCAAAAACCCCTTGTTGTAATATCTGGCAGTATGGAGCCAACACTAAATGTTGGTGGTATTCTATATTATCATGATAAAGATTATCAAGATTATGAAGTAGGAGATATTTTAGTTTATAAATTAGAAGATCATATAATTTCGCATAGAATATATGATGTAACTGAAAATGGCATTATAACGAAAGGAGATGCTAATAATACCTATGATAATCTTTTAGTAAGTAAAAATCAGATATTAGGTCAAGGAACAGATTGGTGTATTCCATTTCTTGGATATTATGCTGATTTTATCTATACTCATAAATATTTATTATGGATATGTTTGATAATTATTCTAGTAGATATGATAGTTGATAAAAAGAAAAAAGTAGGTGAGAAGATTGAAAAAAATAATTAAAATATTTGTTCTAATTTTAGCATTATTTTGTTCTATAAAATTAACACATTCATTTTTTACAACAAGCACAAATGTAACAGATATATTTAAGACAAAAGGATATGTGTTTAAGATAAATGCAAATGGTGGACAATTTAATGA
>CAZMXJ010000006.1:8330-10105 GCA_964570235.1 uncultured Clostridium sp.
GGATATACCCCATGGACAACTTGGTATCAACCAGAATATGCAGTAGGATTTACAATTAATATTTCAGAATATAATTGTGGAGCATCGTTTGGATCAGCAGGAAGTTCAAATGCATCATATCAGCTAACTAAATTGAGAAATGCAGGATATGATTTTTGTAGTTTGACTGATTGGGGATCTGTTTGGTGTTCAGGTAATTATTCAAAAGTAATGAATTTATATAATAACGCATGGAATATTTTACCTAGAAGTGGTAATGGATATTCTATTTATAAACAAATTTCATGTGACAGTGGATGGTCAAATGTTCAAAGAAGATAAAAATAAGGAGGAGAAAAAATATGAATAACGAAGTTGAAAGAGAAGTAAAAAATTCAAAAAATAAATTTGAATTAGAAGGGAATGTTGCTAATATCAATGATATTTATACTAATCAAAATGGTAAAAAAATATTAAGATTTGATTTAGCCCAAAATAATAATGGGAATACACAGTTTGTTCCTATTGTATTAAGAGGAGAATTAGTAAACTCTTATGGTGATGAAATTCAAAAAGGAGATTGGATCTCTGTAAAAGGTAGAATATCTACTTATCAAAAAGATGTTGAAAGAGATGGGAAAACATATAAAGATAAAGCAATAGATATTCTTGGTTTTGAAATTACTGATAGAACAAATAATAAAGTTTATACTTCTGATGGTCAAGTTCATGAATTAACAAATAAAGAAAAAAACCAAACTGAAATGGAAAGATAAATAATGAAATATCAATATGAATTATTAAATTATTGGAATGACTCTGATGATTTATATGTTAATTACATAGTAGAAGATTTAGAATCTCATAAGAAAGCAAATGTAATCAATTATTTTAATACTTCTGATATAGGTTGCAATTATAATACTGCATCAATAGAAGTAATAGAAAGTTCATTATATAAACTTATTAAAAAAAACAATGGTGTAGAATTTAATATGCCAAAGGTAAGTGAATTAAGCCCATTATTAAAATATGTATATGATTGTGTATGTAATAGTGAATCAAATATGTGTCATATAGACTATAACGATTGGGAAGAATTAAAAGATTATAATGATTTTATCGAAGAAGATATTGCCACATTAAAGAAAGAAATTGATAAATATAATTTAGACGATTATATTACTATTGACGATGGAGAATATAAAATATGTGGTTATGGTGGATTACAATGTTGCTTTAATGATGATAGAGATAAAGGAAGTGATGAACTTGAAAGATGAATTAAAAAAAGGTCAAGCATTCATAGGATTGGATGATAATAAATATTATTTTTTAGGATTTGATTATGATGACCAAATATTTTTCACAACATTGGATTTATGGAGTGATAAAGAACAGGGTTATATTTCAAAAAGTAATATATTTATAAAAGAAATTTTAGATGAAAAATCTGATATTATTGAAAATGCCACGTGGTATTATCAATCTATGAAAGAATTAGATAATTCATCTATGGAAGAAAAAATTAAAAGATGCTTAGATATTATTAAAAATTCAAATACTAATGACTTTGAATTAAGACCTACTGAAATAGGTCCATTAGTTAGAGGACAAGCATATAGTAAGGAATTTAATCAATATTATGAAGTTATTGGATTTATTGTTGATAATAATATTTATGTTGATGATAATTTAAAGTCAAAGCAAAAAGGATTTTTTGCAATATATCACTCAAATTGTGAAAGCACTGTACCATTAATATTTGAAAGAAATTTTAGTGATAAAGATAATTC
>CAZMXJ010000006.1:10205-14448 GCA_964570235.1 uncultured Clostridium sp.
GTGAAAGCACTGTACCATTAATATTTGAAAGAAATTTTAGTGATAAAGATAATTCTTTTGATGGTAAACATTTTGTTGCAGGTAATGATGATAGAGTTGATATAGAAGATGTTATTTGTAATAAAGATTTAGTTAATTCTTATATGAATAACACATTAATAGAAAAGTTAGAAAAAAATAATAAAGAAATGTCAAAATAAAAAAATAAACTGATGTTCTTTGAAAATTAGGTTAATAGCTACACATTCTAGTTAAGGTGTAGTGTTTTAATTTTTAAAGGACAAGTCTTTCTTGGAACTGTGTAGTTATTAATCAATGTTATTGATAATTACACAGTTTTTTTTGTTTATAGACAAAATTAAAAGAAAGGGTGAATATAATGAAAAATTTATTTAATGTATTAGCAATTCAACAATTAGAAGGTGGAACTTATACCGTTGATACCGTATTAAAAGTTATTAAACAAATTACTGATTGGGCATTAGCGGTTGGAATATCTCTTGCAGGTGTTGCTCTTGTAGTAAGTTTTATTATGTATGCAGTTGTAGATGTAGATCAAAAGCCAAGAGTAAAGACAAGAATATTACAAACCCTATTAGGAATATTTGGTATTATTTTAGCAATTTCATTAGTTAATATTATAATTAGATTATTCACATAGGTGTATGCTTTATGATGACAAAAGTTTTTGATTTATTAAGAAGTCTAGGGTGGTATATAATTCATTTCATATATGACTTAATAGATGGACTTTTAGAAATTATAAAAAAATTAAATGCCTTTGATATAATAAATTCATTATCTAATAATCAAACATTTAAAAATTTTTATACAGGTGTTATGGCAATCGCAGTAACATTATTTGCACTATTTATAATATGGAAATTTGTAAATAAACTTTTAGATCCAGATGAAGAAACAACTTTTAAAAATATAATAATGGAGATAGTAAAATGCGGAACATTAATCATGATGTCCACATTTCTATTTGTTCAAGTATCTAATTTTTCAATAACACTCTCAAATTATACAGGTAATATATTTGAAAGTAGTACCAATACAAAAATGAGTGATACAATGCTGACAATGTTTATATCGTATAGAGATGGTTATAAAAATAGTGATAAGTTTAAAGAAGATAAAAGTATAGAACAACTTGTTAAGAATGGCTCTTTTAATGATAATGAATTATATATATCTAAATATGTTACAAAATCACGAATAATATTATCTGATGAAAAAGATTACAAATATGATATTAATTGGATTATGGCAATTCTCTGTGGTGGCTTTTTCTTGTATAGTTTATTCTTTGCAGGAATAATGCTCGGTAGAAGGCAAATAGAGTTTTTATTCTTATTTTCAATAGCACCAATAGTATTTGCTACTAGTGTAGGGAATAAACAAAGGAGAGGTGCAGTAATAGAACAATTAGTATCATTAGCACTTCAAAGTGCAGTAGTTATGTTAATAGTTAGTTTAACAGTTATGGTTATGCAAGAAATAGGTGCAACTACTTTCTTTACTAATAATTTTATGAATTTAACTACAAAATCACTTTTATATTTAGGATGTGCAACATTTATTTTAACAGGTAGTCAAGTAATTAATAGATTCATTGGTGCAAATGTAAGTGCAGCAAGTGGTAGAGAACAATTAATGTCGTTAATGGGTTATGGAAAAATGGCAGGTATTGGTGCAACACTTGGAGCAGGTGCAACAATAGGAGGAGGACTACTTGCAACAGGTGCAGCAATGAAAGGCGGAAAAGCAGTAGGATCACAAGCATTATCACAAGCAGGTATTGCTTTGGGAACTATGGGAATGACTGATGGTGGACAACCTCAAAGTAGAATGCAAAAATTTGCAACTACAATGGGTAGTAAAATGTATGCAACAGGACAACGAATGGGTAGAAAACCAGATTCAAATAAGTTTAGTGCAAGTGATGCTTTTATTAATGCAGGTGCTAGTAGTTTAGGAAATACTGTTAGAAAAGTAATGCCAAGAGCAAGTTATAATACTTCTTATTATAGAAGAAGAAAGAATATGATATAGGAGGAATGAATTATGTATATAACTGTAAAATCAATAAAAAGAAATCTAGGATTTAAAGGTATAGAAATATCAGATATTGTTATAGCTTTACCAATGATTATTTTATTTATAGTTTTATTTTGTTTTACTCCACTTAAAATACCTGCAATAGTAGGTTTAATGATAGGAATATTTTGTTTACTTCCTATTAATGTTAGTAAGAAAAATAGAATGTATAAAGTTATAGGTCTTATATTTAAATTTCTATTTAGAGAAAAATTATTTGTATATCAAAAGGAAGGACAGGTGAGTAAAGTTGAAGAAACAACAAGTTAGTAAAGAACAAAAGAAAAAAAATAAAGAACATAAAGTTATAGAAAAATTTGTTAAGAAAAGAAATAAAATGAAACAAAAATATATAACTAAAAATGTTTTAAAAAGAAAGTTTAAAAATGCTCAAACTTTTACTAATGCAGATTTTGTGGATAATGATGGAATAATTAAACTTCGTGATAATACTTATGCAAGAGTATTTTCAGTAGATGCTATTGATTTATCTTTAACATCAAATACTCAAAAAAATAATTTCTTTCATCAACTTAAATATCTATATCAATTAAAAGACTTGAATTTAAGAATATATAAATTAGATGATAAGATTGATCTTAATGCAAATAAAGATTATTATACAAAACTAATGGAAGAATATTCTAATGATGAAGAAAAGGTTAAGTTCTTAAAAGAAAGATATGATAGATTAGAATTATTAGAAGAACAAAATCTTACAACAACTAGTAGATATTATTTTGTATTAGTTAGTGATAATGATAAAGCACTAGAACATATTTCAGAAGAAATGAAAATGCACTGCTACAACATGACACCTAGATTAAATGTTAAAACAATAACTAATAAATTAGAAGTATATCAATTTCTTGTTAATCTTTATTTATCAACTGCAAGTATAGAGCAATTAATGTGGAGTGATTTAATTGAATTAATCTCTCCTTTTTTTGTTCAAGAAAATATGGGATATATTAAATTAGATGAAGAAGAAATACAAGTTGTTACTATAAAAAAGATTCCACCATTTATTGATGAATTATTTTTTGAAGAACTATTTAATGTTCCAGACACTAGAAGTTGCATCCATATAAAAGATACAATTCCTACTGATGAATTAGTTAGAAGATTAGATAGTAATTATGAGTTTTTAATCTCTGAAAGGAGTACAACAAGAAAGTTATCAGATGCTACACAAATGGATACTGAAAGAGAAAATTTCCAAGCATTGATGACACAAATTAAAAATGGAGATGAAAAAATAAAAGAAGTAGATTTTATTATCATTATAAATGGTAATAAAAAACAAAGAGAAGAAAAGATAAGAGAACTAAAAAAGATAGCAGATATTTTCCATATCAAACTAGATGCTCCTCGTATGAGGCAATTAGAAGGTTGGCAATCATTTGATATATCTAAAAATGGTTTTGAAGATTATCATAACTATCTTCCAAGTTTAACTCTTGCAGCATCTTTTCCGTTAACAATTACACATTTTAATGATGAAACAGGTTATATGATAGGATCGGATATTCATACTGCATTACCTACCATATTTGATATATTTCATAAAGATGCAACAAGACCATCAAGTAATTTAGCAATAATAGCATCAACAGGAGGAGGTAAAAGTTTTACCTTAAAGAAAATGATTATTAACGAGATTAATCGTGGAAATAAGTGCTTTTTATTCGATGCAGAGGGGGAATATGAGAAGTTAGTTAGAAAAAATAAAGGAGAATATATTGATATGTATTCTGCTAGTGGTGGAATTATAAATCCATTACAAGTTAGATTTCTTCCAAGTGATAAAGAAGAAAAAGAAGATAGTGATGTAGATAGTATTAATTATGAAGATTGTCCACTTGCTAAACATCTTGGATCACTTGAAACATTTATTAAATGTGCTTTTGAAGAAATTAAAGAGAGTGAAGTAGTTGTTATGCTAGATATGATAGAAAAATTATATAAAAGATTTGGCATATCAAAAAATACAAAAATATCTAGTTTAGAAAAATTAGAAAATACTGATTATCCAATATTTTCAGATTTAATTGATTTCTTACCAGACTATCGTAATATGATTAGTAATCCAGAACAATTAAAAATAGTTGATAAACTAGAAATATTATTAGATAGATTT
>CAZMXJ010000007.1:0-14165 GCA_964570235.1 uncultured Clostridium sp.
AGAAACATTAAAAACTTATTCACATTTATTTATTAGTACTTTAGATGAAATAATAAATGTTATAGATACTTTAGAAGATAACAAAACCGATGATTAGTTTTCATCGGTATTTTTGTTTTCAAGATTGTATTTAGTTTCTTTTATTATTCTATCCTTATCTCTTTTATTTTTTTCATCTTGATATAATATTTTAAATCTAACGATTTCCTTATTTACAAATTCCTTAACTTTTTTATTTTTTGATTTTAGGCCTTTAAAAAACATATATTTTTCGTTAAAAGAATTTGCAATACCATATTCTCCTGTAACAACTCCAGTATTGAATAAAAGGCAGTCAATTTCATTTAATAATTTATCATTGGAATCAATTTTTGATATTATATATTCGTATATTTTCCAGCAAGATAATGAAGCATCAAATAATCTGCATAAATCAATTACTTTTGTATAACTATCATAATTATCATTTTCTTTTAAATACTCAATTACATCATCACCTAATTCATCATTATATTCGCCAATTAAATAATGTATATAATTAGAAATTTTATAATAATCATTTGCTTTTAACAATTCCATACAAAGTTTTAAATTATTATATTTTTCTTCATTATAATTAGAACTACCTGTTAGATTAATATGACTGTATGAATTGTATAAATTGCTATTTGGATTATCTTTTATTCTTTGCTTAAGTAGATTTCTTAAATCTTCGGGATATTTTTCAAACAAGTCGTTTAAGAAGAACTCGTCTAACCTATTAAATTCACTATATCTAAAATTTTCTAACAATATACAAATTTCAGCATAGTTATATTCTTCTATAATCTTTTTCTCAGTATGGGGGTTATATAATATTTCAGCCATGATTCCCTTAGTAATACTATTATATTTTTTTATTATATTTAGTGCATAATCTTTATGTTCTTTATTAATTACTAAATCAATGTTATTAAATATAAGTTTTACTATCCTAATTTCCAAATTTTCGCTCTTAGTTTTTTCAGAAAATGCTATTAATTTATTTATAATATTTAGATCTATATTTCCTGCTCGAAGCATCGCCTCAATAATTTTTTCTGCTTTACTATCATTGTCTATTGTAAATTGGTAGTTCTTATCCTTTTTTATTATTCCGAGTAATATGAATTCATTCCACTTTATTTCAATTATTTCCTTGCCATATTTTTCTAACGATCCTATATCAATTAAAAACTTTCCGGCATTATAAACATTCAAATTATTAATATCTTCATTATCCATTGTATTTAGTATAGCTATAATTTCTTTAACGTTACCGTCATTAAAGTTTTTAATATATTCATTTAAGTAATTAGTTCTAAATTCTTCTTTTTCAGAATACTTTGCTCCTGGTATTTCATCAATAAAAAAGTTAAATAGCATTGCATATATATTTTGAATTTTATCTTTCTTTAATTTTTTATAGAATTTGCTATTTTTTAGTTTTGTATTTTTCCAAGCGCTTACAGACTTATATAATTCATTTTTGCTATATACATCAATTTCATCATAATTATCATAAAATAACTCATATATTGGATTATAGTCAAATATATCTATATTTCTTTCTAAATCACAATTAATATTAATTAATGCATGCAATGCATTCTTAGAATGTCGAGTAAAGAAAATATCAAATATTACTTTTATTGCCTTATATATTTTATCTTTATAATTTTCGTTAGGGTTTACCTTATTACTTATAAAAGATATTTTATTCATTCCTACTTCTTCGCAGTAATTGTAATTTATATTGCAAAAGTATTCAGCTAGTTTTATTCTGACATAATCATCTAAATCTTTATCAAATATAGTTGAATAAACTATCTCATGGATATTATAATTGGCAAAACCTCTATTTGAATCAACTTTATCAGAAATTACTAAATTCTCTATAAATTTATCAAACTTTTCTATTATATTATTATCTACTGATATCATATATAAAATGGAAATTATACTTTTAAAATCATCAATCCATAAGTATTTATAACTTTGCAAAAATTCTAACAGTTTACTATATTTGTATTCATATGTATCATAATTTAATAATTTAGCAGATTCAGCAGGTAATTCACCAAACTTTTTAACTATCGAGTATATTATTCCAGAATCATATATTTTTTTGTATTTTTCCTCATATTCATTAACCAATGGAATAACCTCGATCATCTTATTGATTATTTCTTCTAACTCATTTAAAGATTTAACCGATTTTAATCTCTCGTTAAAATCTTCACCTAATAATATTTCTATATTTTTAGCCCCAGTTTTAATGCTATATACACGCCTATTAATAAATTCTAGACTAGCCATTATCTTCAATATATCTTTCCTAACGTTTTCAAATGTATTCTTGATTTTGTCATATTCTTTACCATCTTTTGACTGTAATTCATCTATGTCTTTATAAATTATATTATGTCCAAATTCATTCATGGCATGAGATAACAATGTCGTCAATTGTATTTCACATAATAACCCTTTAAATTTATTAAAATCCTTTTTTAATGAAACAGTTATGTTAATGCCATCATACTCCATAATGTCTTCTGATGGTCTATATGATTTAACATTAAATTCATCATAGACAATACTATTAAATTTTTTTAATTCTTCTTCATCATAAAAAATAACTCTTACACCACTAAGATCATTTATCTTCTTTATATCTTTACAAACGCCATTTATTATTTTTTCAGTCAACTTATTTTCCAATGAGTCATAAGATTTAACACGACTACTTAAAGACTGATATTTTATCCCGTTTTCAATAAGAATATTTTTTACTTTGTTTTCAATATAAGATGTATATTCTACATATATCAGCTGAGATGATAAATACTCTTTCAACATTTGTTCTTTTGCTTTTTTAATTTTTTCAGACATATATTATCCTCCTTATAAAAGAAAAAACTACACTATAATTGTGTAGATTTATTATGATTTTATTATACTACTTTTACCTTAAAATGTCAGTAGATTCACTTCAATTTTAACAAAATTCGTTCCCCATTTGTTCCCAAGAATTTTTAAGAAATCAACAAACGCCTTACAAACCCTTATAAACATTGACATAAAAAAAGCGATAGGTCTTTCGACCTATCTTTCAGGGGGTTTTCACACAAATTTAATTTCTCATACCCATTACATTTCTTCCTTCATTATTGGATATTCTACTTTATTTGGTTTTACTTTTATTATCTTATTTATATCCTCTTCAGTGCCTTTTGCTTTTATTCCAATATAGTTTGATGTATGTCCAAATATTATACCATCTTCATATTTTTCTACTAAGATTTCTAATTCTTTATTTAAGTGTTTATTCATATAATCTAATTCTAATTCTTTAGATAGTTCTAATATTTTCCTTACTCTTTCCTTTTTAACTTGTTCTGGTATTTGATTTTCCATTAAGTCTGCTTTTGTACCTTTTCTTCTTGAATATGGAAATACATGTATTTTAGAAAAGTTTACTTTTTTAATAAATTCATAAGTATCATTAAAGTCATCTATTGTTTCATTTGGAAACCCAACTATCAAGTCTGTTGTAATTGATATATCAGGTCTTATTTTTCTTATTTCATTTATCTTATTTATAAAGTATGCAGTATCATATTTTCTACTCATATCTTTTAAAGTCTTATCACATCCTGATTGAAGTGGTATATGAATATGATCTACTATTTGTTTATTATTCTTTAGAGTTTCTAAGAATTTATCATCTAATTCAGTAATTTCAATAGAAGATATTCTTAGTCTTAAAAGCCCATCAATACAACATAATTCATTTAATAGATCACTAAAATCATAATCATATCTTTCTTTACCATAATGTCCTGTATGTATTCCTGTAAGTACAACTTCTTTATAACCATTATTTACTAAGCATTTTATTTCTTCTACAACTTCTTCTTTTGGTTTACTTCTTATATTACCTCTTGTATATGGAATAATACAGTATGAACAATAATTATTACAGCCATCTTGTATTTTTACAAATGCTCTTGTCTTAGTTTCAAATGAGTCAAGTACCATAGGTTCAAAATCTGTATGCATTATATTTTCAACTAAAGTTTTATTTTCTCTATTTTTAATATAATCTTCAACTAATTCAACTACTCTAGACTTGTTAGTATTTCCTATAATTATATTAACTCCATCTATTTCTTTTATATCTTCACTTCTTACTTGACTATAGCAACCCATAACTACAATAACTGCACCATCATTATTTTTTACTGCTTGTCTTATTATATTTCTACTTTTCTTATCGCTTGTATTTGTTACAGTACAAGTATTTATAACTACTATGTCTGCTTTATCATTAAAGTCTACTATTTCATATCCTTTTTTCTTAAATTTATTCATTATTACTTCTGTTTCATATAAATTAACCTTACATCCTAAAGTATAAAATGATACTTTCATAAGTTCACCTCTATCGTCATAGTATATATTATCTTTAACAAAAAAGCAACTTATAGGTTGCTTCTGAATTCTTTTAATGAGTTTAAAAATGCTTCATTATTATCATCATTTTTTGCTTGAGTTGGCTCTGCATATACTGAAGAAAATATTTCTCTTCTAGGTGTATATTTCTTTTCTTCTACAATTTTTGGCATCTTTCTTGTATCTTCACTAACATCTTCCATATAAAAATCATCTTCAATCATTTTCTTTTCAGGCTTAACTTCTGGTTTTACAAGAGGTTTATTATACACTTGTGTAGCATCTAGATTTCTTTTTTCATATGTTACAGGCTTATTAGATCTTAATAATTCTTCAACACTTATTATTGCAGTATCTTCTTGTTCATCTTCATAAGCTTCAATTCTATCCATTACTGTTGGTGTAGTTTTAGTTTCTATTTGTTTTAACTCATCAACAATACTCTTTAAATTACGAGTTCTATCATTTTCAATGTTGATATCATTTATACTAATATTATCAATATCCTTCATTTTTTCTTCTAAAATTCTTTCGCTATCCGTAATTGGGCTTTCTCCGTATATTTTCTTTACTTTATTCCTATCAGGTTTAAAAACTACCACCAATAAAACTATAAAGGTAATTATTAGTAATACCCCTACTATAAATAGTGCCTGTCCTGCATTATTTAAATTTGTAAAATAATTAGTAATATTTGCTATCATATATTCACCTCATAAACTCATAATTTATTACGCTTAATAAATATAAAGGAACTGTCTCAGCTCTTAATATGTTGTTTCCTAAAGTGACACTTATAAATCCATTATTAGATAAAAAATCTACTTCAGCACTGCTAAAGCCACCTTCAGGTCCAACTACTATTAATATTGTACCACTTTTTTTACTATCTTGTAACACTTTTTTGATATTTTTCGACATTTCATTGGTATTACAAAATATTTTTATATCAGCATCTACACTTACTAAGTCTTTAAGGCTAGTAATATCATGTATTTTTGGTATATCACTCCTATGAGATTGTTCACTTGCTTCTTTCATTATTTTTTCCCATCTACTAATTTTACTATCTTTTTTATTGTCAATTTTAACAACTGTTCTTTCTGAAATAACAGGAATTATTTCATCAACTCCTAATTCTGTCGCTTTTTGAAGTAAAAAATCCATTTTTTGTTCTTTTATGATGGAAGATGCAATTATAACTTTTAAATGTTTCTCATCAGTACATTCTTCTATATTTATAACTTTATATTTTAAATCTTTTTTATCTATATATTCTATTAAACATGTATATATTTTTTTGTCATATACTATTTGGAACTTCTCATTAACAGTCATTCTCATTACATTTATAATATGTTTTTTATCACTAATATCTAATTCTAAGTTACTATTATTAACCATATATCTTTGCATAAACTTCACCATAATCATTGTAACATAATATAAATTAATTTAGTAGCATATAAATATAATTTGTAAGTGATAGTATAATTTCTCATTACTTGTAAATTATGGGTTTTTATGATAGAATTACATTGGTGATATAATGAACGAAGAATTTATTGATGTAAGTGAAAATACTAACAAAACTAATAAAATATCATTAATAGAAAGATATGCGACTGATTTAACTAAAGCCGTATATTATACAGATCCTGCTATAGCAAGGGATGAAGAATTAAAAAAGATGATTCTCATACTTTTTACTCCAGAAAAATCACCTATTTTAGTTGGTAAACCTGGTATAGGTAAAACTGCTATTGTAGAAGGATTAGCGTGGAGAATTCAAAATGGTATGGTACCAGATGCACTAAAGGGGTATACAATTTTAAAGATCGATACAGCTGCTTTAGTTGGTAATATTAGTGATAATAGTGGTACTTCTGATATGAAGTTACAAATTTTAGTTAAAGAATTAGAACAAATGGATAAAGTAATTTTATTTATAGATGAAACTCATACTTTAATTGGTAATAAAACTGAAGGTGGACTTGATTTTGCTAATATTTTAAAACCTGCTTTAGCACGTGGTAATATTAAAATGATTGGTGCTACTACTAGTGATGAATATGATTATTTTATTGTAAAAGATAAAGCATTTTTAAGAAGACTACAAAAGATAGAAGTGTGTGAGCCAGATCAAGATGCAACTGTTAGAATTCTTGTTGGTTCAATTCCAAAGATTGAAAAACAAACTGGTGTTTTGATGCCATATAATAATTACTATAGAAATTTGATTATGAGATTTATAGTAGAAATGACTGTCGAATATAATAGAGTCTTTGAATCTGCATCAAGGTATCCAGATGTATGTCTAGGAATAGTTACAAAAGCTTTCTCGTTTGCTATATTTGATAACAAAAAGATAATTGGTATTAAACATTTTTGGGAAGCAGTATGTTCTACTGATACAGTATATCCTGATGTATTAAAGAAATTTAAACCTTTGTTTAAAGATAGATTTGCTGATTTAATAGAAAGTGAAAATGTTATTTTAGAGGATTAGAAAAGAATTGTGTTATTTAACTTCACAATTCTTTCTTTTTATTAATTTATATATTTCCATAATTATTAATATAATCGTAGAATATATAAATAGTATTAATAAATGATTAAATGGTATTGATTTTATTTTAAAGAATTTACTCAATATTGGTATTTCACTTACCATAAATTGTAATAATATTGCGGATACTACTGTATATATAACAAACATATTTGATTTAAAGTTGTGCTTAAATATTGTTTGTTTCTCACTACAACAATTAAATACTTGGAAATTTTGTAAAAATACCATAAGTGCCATTATATATCCTCTTGCAAGTTCAATATCAATATTTGTACATTTAATTAAATAAAACCATAATGCAATTACTATTAAACCCATTGCTAGTCCTGATATGCAAATTTCTATAAATAGTGATTTATCAAATAAAGCTTCTTTAGGGGATCTTGGTTTTTCTTCCATTATCCCATCTTCTTTCTTCTCGAATGATAAAGCAAGATCTTGAAGACCGTCAGTTACTATATTTAACCATAATATTTGTATAGCTATAAGTGGCATTGGTAAATCTAATATAATCGAAATGAGAAAAAACAATATTTCAGCAAATCCAGAAGATATAAGCATATATATAACTTTTCTTATATTTGAATATGCAATTCTACCCTCTTCTATACCATTTACTATTGATGTAAAATTGTCATCTATTATTATCATAGAAGCGGTTTCTTTTGCAACGTCTGTACCACTTCCCATAGATATTCCAATATTAGCAGCCTTAATTGCAGGAGCATCGTTTACTCCATCTCCTGTTACAGCAATGAATTCACCACTTCTTTTATATGACTCAACTATTTTAAGTTTATCACTTGGAGTTACCCTTGCAAATACACTTTTAGTTTTAATCATTTTATCAAACTCTTCTTCGCTAGAATTTAAATATTTATCAAAATCTTCCTTAGTGATTACTTCATCATACGAACTTGCAAGATTTAAATCTTTTGCAATATTATATGCTGTCTTAGGATGATCTCCTGTAATCATTATTACTTTTATTCCAGCCTTTTTGCACTTTTCTATCGAATCTTTTACCTCTATTCTTATTGGATCAACAAAACCAACTAAGCCTTTAAAAGACAAGTTTTTAATGTCATCAATCGTATAGTTCTCTTTTTCTTCTAATACTCCATCTGCAATTGCAATTACTCTAAATCCATCTTCTGCTAACTTTTCATTTTGTCTTTGTAATCTTTCTGTATCAATTTCTTTATCTATACCTCTTTCATTCATATATTTAGAAAATGATATAACATTTTCTATTGAACCTTTTACTGTACAATGAATTTTATTATTTAGTTTGTAAAATACAGCAGAAAACTTATTTTCAGATTCATATGGTATCATATTTATAATTTCTACATTTTCATCTATATTTGCTTTTTTTGCTAAATATTTAAATGCAATATCTATAGAATCTCCTATTATATCTTTTTCAATACTAGCTTCATTATTTATATCTCCAAGTAAAGCAATTTCTTTTATTTCTTTTTCATTACCATTATATTCTATAATACCATCACTTGTATATCCAGTACCTTCAATTTTAGATATAGTTTCATCTGGTAACATTATTATTTTAGCTGTTTGCTCATTTACAGTAAGTGTGCCTGTCTTATCACTTGCTATTACTGTACAACTACCCAATGATTCTACACTATTTAATTTTTTCACAATTACATTCTTCTTTTGCATTCTATTAGAAGATACAGTAAGTGCCATTGTAAGTGCAAGAGGAAGTCCTTCTGGCATTGCTGAAACTGAAAGAGCGATTACTGAAGTAAATATACTTATTCCATCATATCCCTTTATTTTTAAAATAATTGAGATTATAATTGCAATAAATACCGTCATTAAACTTATTTGTTTTGAGAATTTTTCTATTCTAATAGTAAGTGGTGATTTAGTTTCTTTAGTATTATTAACATCATTTGCTATTTTCCCTATTTCTGTATTAATACCAGTTTCAACTACTATTCCAATAGCTCTTCCTCTTAATATAGAAGTTCCAGCATAAAGCATATTTTTTCTATCGCTTAGTATAGTGTTTTCAGATAAAACATCATTACTTTTTTCAATTCCTATACTTTCTCCTGTTATAGTAGACTCATCAACAAGTAAATTTGATGATTCTATTATTCTAACATCCGCACTAACCTTATCACCTGAATCAAATAGAATAATGTCTCCAACTACTAAATTAGTAGAATCTATTACTATTTGTTTTGAATCTCTTATTACAGACACTTCCAAATTAACTAAATTAGATAAGGCTTCCATTGTTTTTTCTGCTTTATATTCTTGATAAGTTCCTAATATTAAATCAACTATTACTATAAATAAAATGACTATTGAATCAGTATATTCTTTTAATATAAATGATACAATTATAGTAAATATAAGTAGTAATAATATTGGATTTGATAATTCTCCTAGTATTATTTTAAATATACAATTCTTTTTATTAGTAGGAAGTTCATTTTTGCCATTTATTTTTATCCTATCTAACGTCTCATTATATGTTAATCCATTTCTATTTGATTTTAACTCTTTATATATATCATCAATATTTTTAGTATGCCACATATCTTACACTCTCCTATTACAACATTATAACATAAATAATGTTAGATTATATATAAATAAAGGAAGAAAATTTTTATCTTTTCTTCCTTAAATAATTATTAAATTTAACAAATTCATTACTATTTTCTAAGTTTGTATTAGATAGTTTATTGATTAAATCCTTTTGTGTCCTATCAAGTTTAGTTGGTGTTATTACCTTTATAATAACGTACATATCACCTTTTCTTCCATCATTAGGGTTTTCTATACCTTTTCCTCTAAGTCTTTGCTTTTCACCACTTTGCGTTCCTGAATCTATCGACAAAGTTACATTACCATATAGTGTAGGTATATCTTTTTTACAACCTAATATAGCCTCTGTTATTGTAATAGGTAATTCTAATATAATGTCATATTCATCTCTTTTAAATAGTTCATGATCTGTAACAGTAAATGAAATGTATGCGTCCCCGTTACTTCCACCATTCACACCGGGCATACCATAAGAAGGTATTCTTAATTGATTACCTGTATCTATTCCTGCTGGTATTCTTATTTTCTTCTTATCTTTTTGTTTTATTATACCTTTTCCTTTACATTTAGTGCATTCATCTTTATAGCTTACACCAGCACCTTTACAATATGGACATGTAGTTCTTGTCATGTAGGTACCTAATATTGTTCTTTGTTCTTGAGTTATTGTTCCACTACCATGGCAATATCTACAAGATTCTTCATTAGTACCACCCTTACCATTACATTTATCACATTTTACATAGTGCTCTAATTCTATTTCTTTTTCACATCCATATACTGCTTCATCAAAAGAAATCTTCATTGATAGACTTATATCGTTACCTCTTCTTCCTCTACTACTTCCATTACTACTTCCTCTACTAGAAAATCCAAACGAAGAACCAAATAAGTCATCAAATATATCACTAAAATCAAAGCCACTAAAGTCAAATCCAGATGCTCCGCCAGCACCACCCATATTGTTAAATGCTTGATGACCAAATTGATCATATTGACTTCTTTTTTGCTTATCAGATAAAACAGCATAAGCCTCTTGTGCTTCTTTAAATTTTTCTGCTGCATCCGGTTCCTTTGAAACATCAGGATGATATTTCTTAGCTAATTTTCTAAATGCACTTTTTATTTCCTCATCGGATGCAGTCTTAGAAACACCTAATACTTCATAATAATCTCTTTTATTCATACTACCACCTTACTATAAATTTCTATATTCTTCTATAAGTTTATCAAATGTAGAAAGTGCACTATTAACTGCATCTTTAATATTAATACCCATTTTTTCTACTAATTTTGTCGGATAATCATTTGATCCACTCTTTAAGAAAGTTAAATATTTATTTAACATTTCTTCATCGCCCTCACTAATTTTAGTTGCAATTAGAAGTGCGATTGAAAGACCTGTTGCATATTGATAAACATAAAATGGTGTATAGAAGTGCGGTATTCTAGACCATTCATATTTTATATCTTCATCTACCACTATATTACCATGATATTTTTTTACTAAATCATAATAGATATTATTTAGTTTTTCTGCACTAAGTGTTTCTCCATTAAAACATCTATTATGTACATCTAATTCAAATTCTGCAAACATTGTCTGTCTATAAATCGTATTTTTAATATCATCTAATAATTCATTTATTATATTTTTCTTTTCTTCTTTATCATTTGTATTATTTAGCATATAAAAATTTAATAACATTTCATTTACGGTAGATGCAATTTCTGCGACAAATATTGCATTATCACTATAAAAGTAATCTTGATTTAAATTAGAATAATATCTATGCATTGCATGACCCATTTCATGAGCCAAAGTAGATACATCTTGATATTTTGATTGATAGTTTAATAGTACATAAGGATGAGCATTATAGCAACCCCATGAATATGCGCCACTTCTTTTACCTGCATTTTCATATACATCTATCCATCCACTATTAAATCCCTGATTTAAATCTTTTACATATTCTTCACCAAGTACACTTAATGCTTTAGATACTAGCTCCTTAGCTTCAAGAAAAGAGTATTCTTTAGATTCTTTATCAGTAAGTTTAACAGCCATATCGTACATATGCATATTTTTTAAACCCAATTTTTCTCTTTTTAAATCAATATATTTATACATTTTATCTAAATTATTATTAACAGTATTAATTAAATCATAATAGATACTTGTATCAATCTTATTACTATCTAAATAAAGATTAATTGGGGAAGTATATTTTCTTGTCTTAGTTAAAAATGTAGATACCTGTAAATTTGAATTTAATAATCCTGCAAATGTATTATTTAATTCTTTATACTTTTTATACATTGTATGAAATGCTCTTTTTCTTACATTTCTATTTTTAGAAATACTAAATATATGATAATTTCCTTTAGTTAATTCTTTCTTTTTGCCATCTTCATCTTTTATACTATCAAATACTAAATCAGCATCATTTAAATTAGAAAATACATTATCAGGAGTAGACATAACATTACCACTTCTTGATAATACTTCTTCAATTTCTTTACTTAATATATGTTCTTTTTCATTAAATATCATTTCTAGTAAAAATTCAAATCTCTTCAAATCCTTATTTTTACTTATATATTCTTTTACTAAACTATAATCGCTATCTAGTAATTCTGGTATAAAGAATGATGTTTTTTCATTTACTGTGGCAAGGATAATATCTAAATTTCCTGCTAATTCCTGAAAAGTTCCTACTCTCATATCTTCGTGTAATTTCATATTTATATATACATAAAGTCTATTAGTAATCATATCTATTTTTTCTTGTAGTAATAATACTTTAAGCAGTGTTTCATCACTCTCTAGTATTTTACCTTTATACTCTATAAATTCACTAACTAGTTTACCTAAAACCTCTATATCTTTATTATATTCATCTATACTAGAATATAAATCTTCTAAATTCCATTTATATAATTTATCAATATCTTTTCTTTCCATATAACCAAACAAAGAAGTAAAAATATAATATTTTTACTCCCTTGATCCTCCTTCTTATTCTTAGTCTTTATTTACAAATTCAGCATCTACTACATCATCATCTTTAGCAGAATCATCATTGTTATTATTATTGTTTTGTTCTTCTTGTGCTTTCTTTGCAGCTTCTTCATATACTTTTGTTGCTAAAGCCATTGCTTTTTCATTTAATTTTTCTTTAACTTCTTTGATCTTATCAGAATCATCGCCTTCTAATTCTTTCTTTAATTCTACTATTAAATCTTCTGCTTCTTTCTTATCTTTTTCATCTACTTTATCGCCTAAATCCTTAATAGCTTTTTCAGTAGCAAAGATTAATTGTTCAGATTCATTTCTTAAATCAGCAGCTTCTTTTCTCTTTTCATCAGCTTCTTTATTAGCTTCAGCTTCTTTAACCATTCTATCAATTTCTTCATCAGTTAAATTAGTTGATGCAGTTATTGTTATAGATTGTTCTTTATTTGTTCCTAAATCTTTTGCTTTTACATTTACTATTCCATTAGCATCTATATCAAATGTAACTTCGATTTGAGGAATACCTCTTGGTGCTGGTGGAATATTAGCAAGTTGGAATCTTCCTAAAGTTTTATTATCTGCAGCCATTGGTCTTTCACCTTGTACTATATGAATATCTACTGCTGGTTGATTATCAGCGGCAGTTGAGAACACTTGGCTCTTACTTGTAGGAATTGTTGTATTTCTTTCAATTAATACTGTATTAACACCACCTAATGTTTCAATACCTAAAGATAATGGAGTAACATCAAGAAGAACTATATCATTAACTTCTCCAGTTAATACACCACCTTGAATAGCAGCACCCATAGCAACAACTTCATCAGGGTTTACACCTTTATGTGGTTCCTTTCCTAATTCTTTCTTAATTAATTCTTGTACCATTGGAATACGAGTTGATCCACCAACTAAAATAATTTTATCAATATCATTTTTAGATAACTTAGCATCTTTTAAAGCTTTCTTAACAGGCTCCATAGTAGATTCAACTAAATCTCTAATTAAATCTTCAAATTTAGCTCTTGTTAAACTTACTTCTAAATGAAGTGGTCCGTCAGCTCCTTGTGATATAAATGGTAAACTAATTTGTGTAGTAGTTACACCACTTAAATCTTTCTTAGCTTTTTCAGCTGCATCTTTTAATCTTTGCATTGCCATCTTATCTTTACTTAAATCAATACTATTTTCTTTTTTAAATGTTTCAACTAAGTAATTCATAATTCTTTCATCAAAGTCATCTCCACCAAGTTTATTATTACCACTTGTAGATTTAACTTCAAATACACCATCACCTAATTCTAGTATAGAAACATCAAATGTACCTCCACCTAAGTCATATACTAAAACTGTTTGAGCATCATCTTGTTTATCAAGACCATACGCTAAAGCTGCTGCTGTTGGTTCGTTTATAATTCTTTCAACTTCAAGACCTGCAATTTTACCAGCATTTTTAGTTGCTTGTCTTTGTGCATCATTAAAATATGCTGGAACTGTTATAACAGCTTTATTAAC
>CAZMXJ010000008.1:0-14075 GCA_964570235.1 uncultured Clostridium sp.
ATATTTTCACTAACCATTACAATAATAGTTATAGGTATGTATATTTATGCTATTAGTTTACCAAAAATAGATATAAATAGTGTAAATAATATAACTATTTATGATAATAGTGAAGAAGTTATTTTTAGTGGTAATGGAAATAAAGAATGGATTTCTCTTGAAAATATTTCTCCTTATTTAATAGACGCTACTATAAGCACAGAAGATAAAAGATTTTATAGTCATCCTGGGTTTGACTTTATAAGAATTATTAAATCTGTTTATATCAATCTTACTACTAAAAACCTATCACAAGGCGCTTCTACAATTACTCAGCAACTTGCTAGAAATTTGTTTTCTAATTTTGATAAAACATGGAAAAGAAAGATAAAAGAAGCATGGTATGCTTTTAGAATAGAAATTAATTATACTAAAGATGAAATTTTAGAAGGATATTTAAATACTATAAATTATGGTAATGGTGTTTTAGGCATTGAAAATGCATCTTATTATTATTTTAACAAAAGTGCAAAAGATTTAAATTTAGCAGAAGCATCTATGCTTGCAGGTATTCCAAAGGCTCCTAATGTATATACTCCACTTAATAATTTAGATACTGCAAAAAATAGGCAATCTATTATATTAAATAATATGGTTAAAAATAAGAAAATCACTAAGGAAGAAAGTGAGGATGCATTTAATATAGAACTTGAATATATTGGAAAAAAACAAAAGTTAAATTTATCTACGTTAATGTATTATAAGGATGCTGTTATTAATGAACTTTATAGTATTGATTCAATACCTGAATCTTATATTAATAGTGGACTTAAAATATATACTGCACTTGATATTGATGCACAAACTATATTAGAAGAAAATATGTTAAAAAATATGGCTGTTGATGAATTACAGGTTTCAGGCATTATGATGAATCCAAATAATGGTGATATTATTGCACTTATAGGTGGGAAAGATTATGTTAAATCTGAATATAATCGTGCTACTCAATCTAAAAGGCAAGTAGGTTCAACTATGAAACCATTTCTTTATTATGCGGCATTAGAAAATGGATTTACTGCATCAACCTCTTTTATTTCTGAAGCAACAACTTTTACATTCAGTAATAATGATACATATTCACCACAAAATTATGGAAATGTTTATCCAAATGATAAAATTTCTATGGCTGCTGCCATTGCATATTCTGATAATATTTATGCAGTTAAAACTCATTTGTTTTTGGGTGAAGATATGCTTGTTAATCTTGCAAAAAGAGTTGGTATTGATGAAAAACTATTAGAAATTCCTTCTCTTCCTTTAGGTACTATTGAATTGAATATTATCGACTATTTAGGTGGATATTCGTCTTTTGCTAATGGAGGATATAAAATTGATCCACATTTGATAGAAAAAGTTGTTGACAGTGATGGTAAAATTTTATATGAACATGAGCACAATAAAGAAAGGGTTTTAAACCAAAGTTTAGTTTACATTCTTAATGATTTAATGACTGGTACATATGATTTAAATATGATTGATTATAACTATCCAACTTGTGCTTCACTCATTAATAAAATTTCTAATAAATATGCTTTAAAAACTGGTACTACAGATACTGATTCATGGACTATTGGATATAATAAAAATTTAATTATTGGTATTTGGAATGGTTTTGATGACGCTAGAGAAATAAGTATGAAAGTTATTAATATATCTAAAAATATATGGGTTGACACTATGGAATCTTATTTTAAAGATAATAAACCTGAGTGGTATGAAATGCCAGAAAATGTGGTTGGTGTGCTCGTTAATCCAATAGATGGTACTCTTGCCACTAAAGAAAGCAAAAAGAAAAAGATTCTATACTTTATTAAAGGTACAGAACCAATTAGTTAATTATAAAATTATTACTTTTCTCACTACTGATGTAGCTCCTGAATATGAATATGTAACCTTATATTCTCCCTCAACGGTATTATTTATGTTTGATGATATATTAGAACCTTTTAATTCTATCAAACCTGTTCCAGGAATAGCAACATATGCACCCATCTCATTGTAAGTATCACCTTTATATAGTGATATTTCTTTTGAACCAATTAAGAATATTACGTTTTGACTTGTTCCAATATATTTTACTTTTAAATCACCATTTATATTTGCTATTAATACTAAATTACTAATTGATATATCTTTTACATCTTTGGAATTAAGTAAACCTGAATTTATTAATGTAGAAATAGTTATTGTATCTACATTTTTACTTTTTAAATTTGAAAGACTTTTTGTATATTCATCAGCATATATCAAAGCTGCACTTTCTATATTTTTAATTTGCATTTCATTTCCAAATTCATTCGTCTCTTTAATATTTTTATCAACTTTAACTACTACTATGGTTACAGTCATACATAATATTATTATAACTGCTAATAATTCAACTAATGTAAAACCATTTTTTTTCATATTTTTCTCCTTATATACTAATACAATTATTCTTTTATTAAGAATCAATTATGGTATGATGGTAAATTTTCTTTATATACTATAACATTTCTTGTTATAAAAACATCATTGTATTTATATGTTATCTGATATGTTCCTGGTGTAGTTGAATCTACTGTACCAATTGTAGTTATACTACTTGATATGTCAGTTCCATCACTTAGTGTCGCCATTACACCTAAATCAATAAAAGTATTTCCTTGTTTTATATATTCATTATAAGAACCATTTAATAAGAGTTTTGGTTTTTCTTTTTGTTTTATATCATACACCGCACTTATTTGACCATCTTGTTCTCTTGTAACATATACTGAGTCTGTTAATGATAAACTTTTATTTGTTGTTGGATCTATTAGTGAATTTGAAAAATAATTTTTTTCAACTAAAGTTTGTAATGAAATATAAATATAATCTTTTGCTTGAAATTCATATAATTCGTCTTTGTAATCTGAAATATATTGTTTAGCTGCAAGTTCTATTGATTCAATCATTATCTTTTTTGAATGTTCTTTTGATTCATTTATTTTCTTTACTGATACTGTTATCAGTATTGTTGCAAGCATACCAAGAAGACCTATTGTTGCAATTAATTCAATTAAAGTAAAACCATTTTTTTTCATAATTAACCTCTTATTATATATGTTTATATTATACAAAAAAAGTAAAGAATAAACAACTATTTGTTTATTCTTAAAACTATCTGATATGAATCTCCTAAATCAGTTTCTTCCTTTATTATGTTTATTCCTTGTAATTTCAATTCTTCAATTTTTTTATTAATTTCATTTATAGATTTAGTTATTTTAAATGGTAAATTATTAGTTGCATTAAAATCCGCAGGCATATCTAAATCTATAAAAAATTTATTTTCTGATTTTGGATTTGATGACAATAAATTTGATACATCAGGTCTTGATTCTTCCCTCTGAATTATATCTTGTGCATTATTTTTTAATTGATTTATATCTACGTTCATACTATTATTTGTTGGTATATATTTATTATTTTGATTCAATGATACATTGTTATCAATTTGTGATGTATCCATACTGCTAAATACTGATGGATTTATTACGCTTTGTATATCATTCATATTCGTAGTTGATGAATTATCAATTCTAAATATATTCAATGATTCATTTTGATTTGATGTTGCACTTATTTGGGATTGTTCTTGTGAATTATTTTGATTATCATTATATTTTCCAATATTATTCATCAAATTTAATTGTGGATTAATATCATTTGTCACATTGTGCACCGGAATATTTACTTCTGGAGTACTTCTATATTGTACTTGGGTATTTTCTTGTAAATTTGAAGAATTATTAGTATGAGTTTCCTGTGGTTGAGGCTCTTTAAATATACTACTTATTTGGGTATCTGTCTGGCTATTATTTAAAGTTTGTTCTTGGGCACTTAATCCTTCTAAAAAATTTGAATTATTATTAAATTTAGCATTATTATCATTGTTAACATTTGTATTAATAGTATCACCAACATTTCCATACTTAGATTTTATTAAATCATCTGTTTGTCTAACCGTTAATCTATTGTTTATTATTTCACTTAGAACATTTCTTTGTTCTTGTTTATCATCTATCTTTAGTAAACTTCTTGCATGTCTTTCCGAAATTTTTCCTTCTAATATTGCATCCTGTACAACTTCATCTAAATTTAAAAGTCTTAATTTATTTGCTATTGAGGATTGGCTTTTTCCCATCCTTTTAGCTAATTCTTCTTGTGTTAAATATCCTTTATCAAGAATTTTCTTAAAAGATTTAGCTTCTTCAAGTGGAGTCATTTCTTTTCTTTGAATATTTTCTATAACTGCTACTTCAGCGCTTTCATTATCATTTAGATTCATAACAATACAAGGTACTTTTTTCATACCTATAAGAGATGCAGCTTTGTATCTTCTTTCTCCTGCTATTATTTCATATTTATCTTGTAATCTTCTTACAACAAGAGGTTGTATTATTCCGTGTTCTCTTATTGAATTAGCGAGTTCATTTAATGCTTCCGTATCAAATGTAAGTCTTGGTTGAAATCTATTCGGAATTATATCTTCTACTGATATTTCCATTATTTCTCTATTCATAGTTTCGTTCATAATAATCCCACCTTTATTCTTCTATATACTATAATACAAGAAAAAAATAGAAATTGCAATAATTTCTATTCACATTTATAATGGATACTTAGATATCTTATCGTAATTTCTTGGGTACATATCATTTGTTAATGATATTTTTTTGATTACTACTAAATTTCTTATACTGTTTTCGTAAGGTAATTTAAATGACACAATATTTTCTAGTTTAGAGTTTAATTTATCTAGAAATTTTGTTTCTTTTATTTCTTCTTCTATTTGTGCTTTCATAGGAATAAAGTATCCATTTATCTTTAATCCAGGTATACATATCTCACTTATTATATTTAATTTTGCTACTGCCCTACATGTAATGATATCAAATTTATTTTTATTTTTTCTTATAAATACTTCTGCTCTTTCATGTATTGCATTAATATTCTTTAAATTTAATTCTTTTATTACTAATTTTAGAAATTCAATTCTTTTGTTTAATGCATCAACCAATGTTATGTTTAAATTTGGAAATACTATTTTTAATACTATTCCAGGAAATCCTGCACCTGTTCCTATATCACATAATTCTTGCTCCTTAGTTAAATCAATTGCTTTTATTAATGTAATACTATCATAAAAATGCTTTAGATAAACATCTTTTCTTTCAATTATTCTAGTTAAATTTATTTTTTTATTCCATTCAATTAGTAATTCATAATATTTTTCTAATTGATTTAATTGCTCAGAAGTTAATATTATATTTAACTCTTTTAGTTTTTCTATAAATTCTTCATTAGTCATTTTTAAAATACCTCTTCATGTATACAGTCAATATTGATATATCACTTGGGTTAACTCCACTTATCCTCATTGCTTGCCCAAGTGATGTTGGTCTTATTTCATTTAGCTTTTGTTTAGCTTCGCTTGCTAGATTTGTTATTTTATTATAATCAATATCTTCTGGTATTTTTTTATATTCTAATTTTATCATTCTTTCTGCTTCTTTTGTTATTTTTTTTATGTATCCTTCATATTTTAAAATTATTTCTACTTGTTCTAATTCTTCATTTGTGTATTCCTTATCTAAATATTCTATTATATTTTTTATGGAATTTTCAGGTCTTTTGATATATGTTATTGCATCTATTTTATCTATTTTTACTGTTTTTAAAAAATCTAGTAAATGTTTTATATTTTCTTTCTTTGCTTTAAATTTTTTATACCTTTCTTCATCAATCATTCCAGCCTGATAAGCATAATCTGTAAGTCTTAAATCTGCATTATCATGTCTTAGTAATAATCTATATTCTGCTCTTGAAGTTAGTAATCTATATGGTTCTTTTGTACCTTTTGTTACTAAATCATCAATTAATACACCTATATATGCTTCATTTCTTTTTAATATTAGTGGGTCTTTTCCTTCTAACTTTAAACTAGCGTTTATACCCGCCATTAATCCTTGACATGCAGCTTCTTCATATCCACTAGTGCCATTAATTTGACCTGCAGTAAACAGATTTTTTATTACTTTTGTTTCTAAAGAAGCATTAAGCTGTGTTGGATATATTGCATCATATTCAATGGCGTATGCATATTTTAATATTTTAGCATTTTCTAATCCTGGTAAGCTATGAACCATTTTTTCTTGTATATCTTTTGGCATACTTGTTGAAAATCCTTGTAGATATATATCATCATAATATTTACTTTCAGGCTCTAAAAATAACTGATGGAATTCTTTATCTTTGAATCTTACCATCTTATCTTCTATTGATGGACAATATCTTGGACCTACACCTTTTATATCATCAAGACCTCCATACATACTAGATTTATTTAAATTTTCTAAAATTATCTTTTTTGTTTCTTCTGTTGTGTATATTAGATGGCATGGCTCTTGATTATCCACATCATAAAATATTTCATTATCAAAACTAAAAGTATATGGTTCTTTATCTCCATCTTCTCTTTTTGTCTTAGAAAAATCTATTGTACTTCTATCAATTCTTTGAGGTGTACCTGTTTTTAATCTTAAAATTTCTAAACCATATTTTCTTAAATTATCACTTAAATGTTTAGAATTTTTTTCACCATTTGGTCCACTACTAGTTCTTGTGTTTCCTACTAATATATCACTTTTTAAGTAAGTACCTGTTGTTAAAATTACTACATTTGAATAAATTTTAGTATTATCTTCTAGTATTACACCTTTTACTGTTTGATTTTCTACTATTAAATCTTCAACTGTACCTTCTAAAATAGTTAAATTTTCTTCACTCTCTAAATGTCTTAACATTTCCTGTGGATAAGTCACTTTATCTGCTTGGCATCTTAGTGATTTTACTGCTGGGCCTTTTGATTTATTTAACATTTTTTGTTGAAGTAAGGTTTTATCTGCACATTTACCCATATATCCACCAAGTGCATCTATTTCTCTTACTACAATTCCTTTTGCTGAACCTCCTATAGAAGGATTACATGGCATTGTAGCTATATTCTTTTTATTTCCAGTTATTAGTAATGTTTTATGCCTTTTTGCACTAGCAAGAGCTGCTTCACATCCAGCATGACCACCACCAACTACAATTATTTCGTAGTTCATAATCTTCACCTCTTTTATTACGCCGTTATTATAACACAAAAAAAATAGATTTAATCTACTTTTTTATTCACTATTAAAATGTTTTTATTGGTAGTACCAATTGAATTAGATTCTCGTCTTCTGTATTTTTAATTATAATTGGTTTAATTTCACCATTTAATTTAATTTCTATTTTATCACATTTTAATGTTTTTATGGCTTCTAACATATATTTAGATGAATATGCAATTTTCATATCTATATTATTATCTTTTTCTATTTCTAATTGTTCTTCCATCTTACCTATTTCTTGTGATATTGAACTTAATACTAGTGTTTTTCCTTCTAAATCCATTTTAATTAAATTCTTATCTTTTTCAGATGTTAACAATGAAACTCTATCTATTGCATTATAAAATTCTATAAGTGATACAGTAATTGATACTTCAAATTCAGTAGGTATTAATTTTGATGTATCTGGATAACTATTATTTAATAATCTTGATTGGAAAAGCATTTCATTCGTCTTAATTAGAATATTATTTGAAAAAATGTGTAATTCTATATTTTTTTCTTCATCTGATAATATTCTTGTTAATTCAACTAAATTCTTACCAGGAACTACTATATTTATTTTTTGAGTTTGTTCTTGATCTAAATGAATTATTTTTCTTGCTAATCTATATGAATCTGTTGCGGTACATTCTAAGGTATTACCTTCTATTTGAAAATTAATTCCTGTTAATACTGGTCTTGATTCTTGTGTAGATACTGCAAAACTAGTTTGATTTATAATAGTTTTTAATATCTTTTGACTCAATAATATAGGTTTTTCAACTAAATCAAATTTTATATTAGGAAATTCATTTGTATTCATTCCATTTAGTGAGTACTCTCCTCTTTTAGTTGAAATTATTATTTTTAAACCATCTGTTTCTATATTAATTATGTCATCTTCTAATTTTCTAATTATTTCTAAAAAATATTTTCCTGGAATTATTATAGAACCAACTTCTTGTATTTCTTCTATATTAGATTTATCTATATGAGTTTCTATTGCAATATCTTCATTAGATGCTGTTAAGAATAAGCCTTCTTGCATTACATCAAATTTTATTCCTCCTAATACAGGTACAATATTTTTACTTGATATAGCCTTTGATACAATATTTAATTTTTCGTTTAGTATTTCTTTTTTAATTACTAATTTCATAAAATCCTCCCTATTTTTTTTATTTATTTTTATTAATATATTGTTATTATTACAGTGACTTTTGTGGATAAGTAGAACAAAACCTTAAATTTCTACAAAAAACACTTGTGGATAATTATTGTAATTTTTCTTTTAGCTTGTTGATAACTTGTTCTAACTTAGAATCTTTTTTTATTTCATTACTAATTTTATCACAAGCATGCATTATAGTTGTATGATCTTTTCCACCAAATTCTACTCCAATTCTTGTAAGTGATTCATCAGTCATTACTCTAGATAGGTACATCGCTATTTGTCTTGGAAACGCTATGTTATTAGTTCTCTTTTTGGATTTCATATCATCCACATTAATTTGATATTCTTCTGCAACAATTTTTTGTATCTTTTGTATATCATTTTTAACATAACCATATGAATTTAAATGACCTTTAAGTGCTTCAGTTGCAAGTTCTAAATCAATTTTATCTTTGTTGAACATAGTTGTATATGCAAATAATCTATTTAATGCCCCTTCTAATTTTCTAACATCAGTAGTACAGTTATTAGCAATATAGTCTAGTACATCTTCATCTATTGGTTTTGCTAGTTCATGTACACTCAGTTTTTTCTTAAGTATCTGAATTCTTAAATCATAATCTGGTGGATCAATAGTAACTGTAAGACCCCAACTAAATCTTGTTCTAAGTCTTTCTTCTAATAATTTTAAGTCTTCTGGTGATCTATCAGATGATATTATGATTTGTTTTCCTTCTTGATGTAATTCATTAAATGTGTGGAAAAACTCCTGTTGACTTTGAGTTGCAGGTGCTAAAAACTGTATATCATCTATTATAAGTACATCAATATTTCTATATTTATCTTTAAAATAATCTATGTTATCGTTGTTATTACTATTTTTTTTATTTATTGCTCTAAAATCATCAATAAATTTATCACTTGTTACATATAATACTTTTTTATTACTTTCCTTTATTATATAGTTACCAATCGCATGCATAAGATGAGTTTTTCCAAGTCCACTACTACCATATAAAAACAATGGATTGTATGCTTTACCCGGATTTTCAGCAACCGCAAGAGCTGCAGTAAATGCAAATTTATTTGACTTACCTACAACATATGTATCAAATTGGTAGTTTGGATTAAGATTAGCTTGCTCAGGATTATTGAATGGAACACCTTGTTCTTCAACTAAAACTTTTTTTTGCGATAATACTTCTTCCTCTAGTAAAAATTCAAAATCAAAATTAGTACCTGTAATTTCGTTAAAAGTGTCAACAATCAAGTCTCTATAATTTTCAGATAAGTTTTTTTTATGTAATTGCATTGGAACTACTGCAATTACTTTGTTTTCTTCAATCTTATTTATATAAGTATCTTTAAACCAAGTTTCATAGGATATTGGTGATATTTTTTCACTAATTGCTTCTAAAAACTTATCCCATAATTGTTTTTCATTCATACCATCACTTCCCACACTATTTCTAAATACAACTCTATTGTACATATTTTTTATAAAAAAAACAATAAAAATTGTGGATAAATAACAATATTCACATCTTATCCACAGGATAAAATCAATATAATAGTATAAAAACCATCATTATTTGTAGAAATCAACATTATCCACAATATAAATATGTGTTTATAACATATTAACAATTAACAAAAATGTGGATAACTGTGGATAAGTTATTTTACCCAATATAATACGACAATTTATATTGTGGATAACTTGTTGATAAAATTAAATTGACTTTTATCGATTAAATATATATAATGTATATTGTGAAAGACCGAGGTGAGAAATATGTTAAGAACTTATCAACCAAATGCTAAGAAGGCTAAAAAAGATCATGGTTTTATGGCTAGAAAAGAAGCTGGTACTGGTATTTTAAATAAAAGAAGACAAAAGGGTAGAAAAAAATTATGTAAATAATGTTCCACTAAGAAGTGGTTTTTTGTTATTTATAATGGGTGAAGTGCAGTGAAAAAATTTAACATTGTGAAGAAAAATACTGAATTTAATAATATTATGAAAATTGGAAAAAAGTATTCAAGTGATATATTTTATATTTATGTAGTGGATAATTCATATGGCTTTAATAGATATGGTATAAGTGTATCTAAAAAGGTTGGTAATGCTGTTACTAGAAATAAGTATAAAAGAAGGATAAGGGATATAATTGATGATATTGATATAAATTTTAAAGGTAAGAATATAGTAATAATATCTAGACCTAAATTAAGATTTTGTGATTATAATTATATTAAAAGTAGTATTATTAACTTGTTTAGTATGATTGGAGATAAAAATGAAAAATAAATATTCAAAAATATTAATGATAGCATTAAGTGTACTTTTACTAACTGGATGTACTAAGAATTTAACTGATGAAAATAAAAAGATAGTTAGATATGATGCTAGTATAATATGTAATAGCTGTAATGAAGAATGTGAAAAAGTTAAGGAAACTGAAGAATACGATGTTTGCAAAAATGATTGTGAAAATAAATGTACTTTAGCTAAGAAAAATCAAACAGGACAGAATTTAACTAAAAATATATTATGTAGACCTACAAATAAAGATGTATTAGAAATATATCAAAAATACGGAGTAGATGTTGATAAATTAGCTACTTGTGAAAATTTTAAATTATTTTCTAATTATGAAGGTTTATGGGCTGATTTATTTGTAAAACCACTTGCTTGGTTAATTATTAAAGTAGGTAAGTTATTTACCAACTATGGTTTGGCTTTAGTAATTATTAGTATTTTAATTAGAACATTACTTATGCCTTTAACAAAAAAAACAGCTATGCAATCTGAAAATATAAAGAAAGCTCAACCTGAGATTGATAGAATTAATAAAAAATATGAGAATAAATTAGATCAAGAGTCTCAATTAAAGAAGAGTCAAGAAACTTTATTGGTTTATCAAAAATATAATATAAATCCAATGTCTAGTTGTTTATTTGCTTTAATTCAAATTCCATTATTATTCGCATTTATTGAAGCAATAAATAGGACACCAGCAATATTTGAAGGTAAATTTTTAGGATTACATTTAGGTATAACTCCTTGGGTAGCACTAAAAAATGGAGAATGGTGGTATTTAATAGTAGTAGTTGTATTAGCACTAGTAACTTACTTTTCATTCAAATTGAATAAAGGTGCAGGTGCTCCAGGTGATGATACACAAAAGCAAATGGATATGATGAATAACTTTATGCTTATATTCATCGTATATGCATCATTTACAATGTCAACAGCTATATGTGTGTACTGGATTTCATCAAGTACATTTACAATATTCCAAAATTTATTAGTAAAGAGAGTGAAGTAATATGGAAATATATAAATATGAAGGTAAAAATTTAGCAGAATTAAAAGAAAAAGCATTTACTGAACTAAATGCAAGTGCTGATGAATTATATATTAGAGAAACTGAAGAAGCAGGTGGATTTCTAAAAGCAAAAAAATATAAATTAGAAATTGTTTCTAAAGATGATGTAGTTAAATATGTTAAAGAGTTTATAGTTGATATAGTTAAATACATGGGTATTTCGGTTAATATAGAAGCAAAAAAGAGAGAAAAATATATTCAAATTAATTTATTTTCAGAAAATAGTTCTATATTAATTGGTAAAAGTGGAAGAACATTAGATGCTATGCAATTACTTATAAAGAATTCTATATTAAATAAAACTGGCTTTAGAGTTAATGTTATTATTGATGTAGAAGATTATAAAGAAAAAGTTAATAAAAATTTAGAATATACAGTTAAGAAAATTGCATATGAAGTAAGAAAAACAGGAGTAGAAGCAAAACTAGATCCTATGAATTCATATGAAAGAAGAATAGTTCATAATGCAATTGGTAAAATTAAAGGTGTATCAACTAAGAGTGAAGGTGAAGAGCCTAATAGATGTGTAGTAATTAGAAAGGAAGAAGAGTAATCTTCCTTTTTTCTATATTCATTTATTATTTAGAAAAAATATGATATTATTGAGATATTGAAATGAGACGTCAGGGTGACAAAAAGGAAAAGATATTTTAATTAATATTGAATTTTCTTTTTTTTTTCTTATTTTAACTGTATAATACATACGAGAGGTGAAGTTTATGAACGATACTATCGCAGCTATATCAACTGCTCTTGGAGTTGGTGCAATATCTATTGTTAGACTTAGTGGGGAAGATTCCATTAATATTGTGAATAAAATATTTGATAAAGATTTGACAAAAGTAAAAAGTCATACTATAAATTATGGACATATTACTTATAATAATGAAATTATTGATGAAGTTTTAGTATCTGTAATGAAATCCCCTAAAACTTTTACAAGTGAAGATGTTGTAGAAATAAATTGTCATGGAGGAATTGCTACTACTAATAAAGTATTAGAATTAGTTTTACTAAATGGTGCTAGAATGGCTGAACCCGGTGAATTTACTAAAAGAGCTTTTTTAAATGGAAGAATTGATTTAATAGAGGCAGAAAATGTAATGAATTTAATTAATTCTAAAACAGAAACTTCTAGAAGACTTGCTATTAACGGTTTAAGTGGTAAGGTATCAAAAATGATTAGTGATTTAAGAAATAAAATGATAGATATAATTACTAATATTGAAGTTAATATAGATTATCCTGAGTATGAAGATATATTAGTAGTCACTAATGATATGATTAAGAATAACGTTTCTGAATTAAAAAAAGAACTACAAAAAATATTAAAAGAAGCAGAAAATGGAAAATTAATAAAAGAAGGTATAAAAACTCTAATTGTAGGAAGACCAAATGTTGGAAAGAGTAGTTTATTAAATAAATTACTTGATGAAGATAAAGCTATTGTTACTGATATTGAAGGTACAACTAGAGATATTGTAGAAGGTAATGTTACAATTGATGGTATTTTATTAAATATTATTGATACAGCCGGTATTAGAGAAACTGATAATATAGTAGAAAAGATGGGTGTAGAAAAGTCATTAAATTTAATAGATAGTGCAGATTTAGTTATTGTTGTATTAAATAATAATGAAAAATTAACTAATCAAGATAAATATATTTTAGAAAAAACTAAAGATAAAAATAGAATAATATATATAAATAAAAAAGACTTAGAATCCAATATTGATATAGATAGTGATGATGTTATTTATGGCTCTACAATAAATGAAGATGGGTTAGACACTTTAAAAAATAAGATTAGAGATTTATTTAATATGGATATGATTGAAAAATCCGATTTAAATTATTTATCTAGTACAGAACAAATTGCTACTATAAAGGAAACTCTTAGTATAATAGATGATATAGAAAAAAGTATAGATATGAATGTTGAAGTAGATATGATTGAAATTGATATTAAGAAAATTTGGGAACTTCTTGGCATTCTTATTGGAGAAAATTACGATGATGAATTAATAGATAATTTATTTAGTAAATTTTGTTTAGGTAAGTAGAATGAAAATAAATAATATAAGTGTATATAATTTTAGAAATTATGAAGAATTACATATAGATTTTAATGATAATATAAATATTTTTATAGGAAATAATGGTGCTGGTAAGACAAATATATTAGAGAGTATCTATGTACTTGCTATTACAAAATCTCATAGAGCATATATAGATAAGAATTTAATTAATAATTCTAAAAATATAAATATTTCTAAATTAGAATTAAAATATACATCA
>CAZMXJ010000009.1:0-6147 GCA_964570235.1 uncultured Clostridium sp.
GATTAATATTATGTATTAGTGATGAAATATTATAATACTTTGTTAGTTTTAGGTTATACATTTCTGTACACCTCTTTTATCAAGTCATTAATACTATTACTATGCATTAATTTTATATTTTTCTTACCTCTTACTATTCTTTCAAATAATAATATTTTAGGTACCGGAATATCATATTTATCAATTATATCAATCTCATTATAAATAGAGGTAGGATCACCATATAATATTAATTTACCATCTGATAATACAATTAGATTATCTGATATTTGGTACAATAAATCTATATCATGACTTACTATTAATATAGTTTTTCCATATCTATTCTTCAAATTTTTTATAATTTGTATAACTTTCTTTTTATTTTTATAATCAAGACCAATGGTTGGCTCATCAAATAATATTATTCTAGGATTATATACAAGAATAGACGCAATAGCTACCATTCTTCTTTCTCCACTGCTTAAATCATCTAACTTTTTATTAAGTATTTCTTCTTTTAAACCAACTATTTTTAAAATATCTTTTACTTTATTTCTTTTTATACCATAGTTTTTTAAAGCAAATTCGATTTCCTTTTTAACAGTTCTTTCAAAAAATTGTTCTTCTGGAAATTGAAAAACAAATCCAATGTTTTTTCTTATATCTTTTTCTTTATTTATATCTATATCATCTATTAATACTTTACCAGATAATGGTTTAATTAATCCATCTACTAATTCTAAAAATGTTGTTTTACCGCTTCCACTTTTACCTATTATTCCACATACTTGATTATCAGTAATTTCTATACATATATTGTCTATTGATTTATGTTTTTTTGTTATATCGTGCTTGTAAGTTACTTTTTCAAAAACTATTCCCATAATGTATCCACCAACTTTTCAACATCTGGTATTAAATTATCAATAAGACCATATAATTTTAATTTTTCTGATAATTCTATTTCAAATGGCAATTCTATACCTAATCTATTTAAAATTTTATCATATTCCATTACTTTCAAAGGAACGCCATCAAGCATTATCGAACCATCATTTATAACTATTAATCTATTTGAAAAATATGATTCTCTTAAATCATGAATTACACTTATTATAGTCATACCCTTTTTATGAAGTTCATTTAAAATATCAAGAATTCTAAACTTTTCATTTTCATCTATCATAGAAATTGATTCATCAAGTATTAGTATTTTAGGTTCATGGACTAAAGCGCACGCTAAAGCAACTTTTGCTTTTTCTCCTCCTGATAATTCATTGGGTGACTTTTTTAGTAAATGAGTTATTTTTAGTTTATTTGAAATTTCTCTTATTCTCTTTTTCATCTCACCAACTGAATAACATAAATTTTCTAAAGTAAATGCAATATCATCTTCTACAGTTTCACATAAGAATAAATTTTCTGGATTGTCAAAAATTACTCCTATATTCTTTCTTATGTTAAATAAATTATCTTCATTCAACTTTAACCCACATATATTTATGTCAGAATCAGTTTTTAAAAGCCCTGTAAGTATTTTTATCAAAGTAGATTTTCCACTTCCATTTGAGCCTGTTATACTTACCCAATCACTTTCATTAATTTCTAAAGAAAATCTATCAAAAATAAACTTATCTTTATATCTAAAAGTTAAATTATCTACTTTTATTATACTTCCCATATTACCACCCATTACATTTTATTATACACATTTAATAGTTTAGAGTAAATAAATTTAAATACATATATTTTAAAAAAAATATCATACTATATATGAAAGGAGTATTTCATGAGTAAAAACGAAAATATAGATTGTATAGTACATGACTGTAAATATTGTGATTGTGAATGTAATAAATGTAAACTTAATTGTATAAAAATTGCACACTCTGGAAAAGATGGCTTAAAAGAACATACTATGTGCGATAGTTACAAAAAGAAATCTTAAAACAAAGATTTCTTTTATTTATTATCTCTTTTTATCTTGAATATTATATGCAATTCTAGCTATTAATTTTGTAGGAGATATTTTACTAAAAAATATTAAAACTTTCATGTAAAATGTTGGAACAATTATTAATTTATTTTTAAACATTTTATCTATCGCATACTTTGCTACATAATCACTCGATACACTTTTAATTTCAAACTTTACATTTGCTACATTATTAAAATTTGTCTTTACAGGCCCTGGGCATAATACTGATACATGTACATTAGATTTACTTCTTCTTAACTCTTCATAAATAGAAGTTGTTAATCTAAGAACATATGCCTTTGTTGAATAATATGTTGCCATAAGTGGTCCTGGTTCAAATGCTGCACTAGAAGATACATTAAGTATATATCCACTATCTCTCTTTACAAAATCTTTTAGAAATAGCTTTGTTAATATATGAACTCCCTTTATATTTACATCTATCATATCTAATTCTTTATCAAGTGAAGTTTCAGAAAATTCTCCAAATACACCAAACCCAGCATTATTAATGAGAATATCAATATTATCATCCTTTGTTTGTTCATATAATTTAATGCATTCTTTTTCTTTAGATAAATCACACTTTATTACTTTACAATTTCCTTTAATATATTTCATCGCTTTATTTAATTTATCTATATCACTAGATACCATTATTACATCATGACCTAAACTAGATAAATATATTGCAATATCTCTTCCTATTCCAGAAGACGCTCCTGTAACTAATGCTTTCATAACTCACCTCAATTTTATTATACCACTACATAATAAAAATAGACATATAAGAATAAGGATTATCGTACTTATCTAATTTGACATTAAGCTAAAAATGAATTTACAAATGATGATTATGCTAATCTAGTTGTAAGAATTAAATTTTCAACTAATGAGGAAGTTAAAACTAAATAAGTTTAGCTTCTTTTTATTTTGCACAATAATGCGACTCAATATCTTTGATTAACTTATGTAAGAAGACGTCATGGCTAAAAAAAAAAAAATGATAAATATCTCTATTTACCATTTTCATTTTTCTTAGTCAACTAGTGATAAAATTACCATTAAAGCGTCGTCGCCTTTTCTTTCAGATAATTTTAATATTCTAGTATATCCTCCGTCTCTTTCTTTGAAACGTTCAGCTAATTCAAATACTTTCTTTGTAGCAACATTATCATTTTGAAGGAACGCTAATACTTTACGTCTAGAAACTAGACTACCTTCTTTTGCATATGTAACCATTTTATCAAATGATTTTCTTACTTCTTTAGCTCTTGCTTCAGTAGTATTTATAGATTCGTTCATTATCAAATCTTTTGTTAAATTGGCTAACATACTTCTTCTATGTTTGTTATCTACACCTAATTTTCTATAAGCCATATTATCACTCCTTACTATTCATCGTTTCTAAATGATAATCCCATTTCCTTGATCTTATCTATTACTTCTTTTAATGATTTTCTACCAAGGTTACGTATTTTCATCATTTCATTTTCTGATTTATTAACTAAATCTTGTACATTATTTATAGCTGCTCTTTTTAAACAGTTATATGCACGTACTGATAATTCTAAGTCATCTATTGAAGTTTCAAGTAATTTTTGTTTTGGATCTTCTTCATTTTGCTTCATTAAATTTCTTATTGCATCAGTAAATTCTGGACTATCAATCTTATCTAATTGAGCCATTAATATACTTGATGCTTCTTTAACAGCCTCTTGTGGTGCTAAAGAACCATCTGTCCATACCTCAAGAATTAATTTATCAAAATTATTATTTTGTCCAACACGAGCTTTTTCAACTTCATAGTTAACTCTTTCAATTGGAGAGTATAATGCATCTACAGCGATAGTTCCTACTTTAACATCGCCCAAAGTTTCCTTAACTTCATCTGCAACTATGTATCCTCTTCCTCTTCCTATTGTTAATTCCATATCTATTTTTCCACCTTCAGCAAGTGTACAAATAACTTGATCTGGATTAATAATTTCAAGAGTAGAATCAGTCATTAATGCAGAAGCAGTTAATTCTCCTTCGCCTTTTGCACTTATTTTAACTGTTACTTGATCTTCTGTATTTTTCTTTACAACAATTTTCTTTAAATTTAAAACTATTGTAGTAACATCTTCTATAATTCCTTCTATAGTTTGGAATTCATGCATCACACCATCTATTCTTACACTAGTAATTGCATCTCCTGGAAGAGAAGATAATAATATTCTTCTAAGTGCATTACCAATTGTAAGACCAAATCCTCTTTCAAGTGGTTCTAATACAAATTTTCCATAGTTATTTCCTTCGATATATTCAGTCATTTTATATTCAGGTTTTTGAAATACTAAATAATTATTTCTATCTTCTGAAAAACTTAATTCCACTGATAAATCTAATTTATTTTCAGTAACTTTATCTGCCATTATAATTCACTCCTTCCGTTAATTATCCACGTGGTCGTTTTGGTGGACGACATCCATTATGTGGAATAGGTGTTACATCACTCATAGCTGTTACTTCTAATCCTCCAGTTTGTAATGAACGTAGTGCAGTATCTCTTGCTGGTCCTACACCATTTACAAATGCTTCTACTTTTCTCATTCCTGCATCATATGCAGCTTTAGCAGCAGCTTCTGCAGCCATACCAGCTGCGAATGGAGTTTTCTTCTTTGAACCTTTATATCCAATAGTACCTGCTGATGCCCAACTTACAGTATTACCATCCATATCTGTAATAGTAATAATAGTATTATTATAAGTTACATGAATATGTGCTTGTCCTTCAGGTACATTCTTTTTAACTTTACGTTTTCTAGCTTTATATGCCATATTTGTTCCTCCTTAACTATTATTTTTTCTTGTTAGCAACAGTCTTGCCTTTACCCTTACGAGTTCTAGCATTTCTATTTGTTCTTTGACCTCTAACAGGTAAACCTTTTCTATGACGTATTCCTTGATATGATCCAATTTCCATTTTATTCTTGATATTTAAACCAACTTCTCTTCTTAGATCACCTTCAACTAAGTATTTAGATACTTCATCACGAATACGAACAACTTCTTCTTCAGTTAAATCCTTTGCTTTTGTATCTGGATTAACTTTAGCGTTTTTTAATATTGTATTTGATAAATTTCTACCTATACCATAAATATAAGTTAAAGCAATTTCAACTCTCTTATCATTTGGTATATCTACACCTTTAATACGTGCCATAAATTACACCTCCTATTATCCTTGTCTTTGCTTGTGCTTTGGATTTTCACAAATTACAAGTACTCTACCTTTTCTTTTTATGACTTTACATTTGTCACACATTGGTTTTACTGATGGTCTAACTTTCATATTATTTCCTCCTATCCTTTTCTATAGGTTATACGCCCACGTGTTAAATCATAAGGTGATACTTCTACTTTTACTGTGTCACCTGGTAAGATACGAATGTAATTCATTCGAATTTTACCAGAAACGTGAGCTTCTACAGTAAATCCATTTTCTAATACAACTTTAAATTTACCACCAGGTAAAATATCAGTTACTTTACCTTCTACTTCAATTGCATCTTTATTAGCCATTCTAATCACCTCGCGTTAATATTTCATATCCATCTTTTGTAACGACTACTGTATGTTCAAAATGCGCTGATGGACTATAATCTTCTGTAACTATTGTCCAATCGTCATCTAACATCACAACATCATCTTTACCCAAATTTAACATTGGTTCAACCGCAAATACCATTCCTTCTTTTATTATTGGTCCTGTATTTGGTGTACCATAATTTGGTATTTCTGGATCTTCATGAAGTTTTGAACCTACACCATGTCCAACTAGTTCTCTTACGATACCTAAATTATGTTCTTTAGCGTAAGTTCCAATTGCAGAACAAACATCTCCTAATCTATTTCCAGGTTTAATTTTACTCAAACCTTCAAATAAACTTTTTTCAGTATGTTCTAACAAATATTTTTTTTCTTCCGAAATAGTACCAACAGGATAAGTCCAAGCTGAATCACCATGATATCCTTTGTAACATACACCAATATCTACTGACACGATGTCGCCTTCTTTTAGTTTCCTATTTGAAGGAATTCCATGTACCACCTCATCATTTATAGAAGTACATATAGATTTTGGAAATCCATTGTAATTTTTAAATGAAGGAGTACATCCTTTACTTAGGATAAATTCTTCG